>JAUZOB010000023.1 GCA_030706665.1 Bacteroidota bacterium | reverse complement strand
TTCCACTGATACTATCTCCGAAATTGGAATTGAAGAATCAATTCCGAATAAAACATCAGTTCCAATAAAAGAGGTTAATTCTTTAAGCAATCGATTTTATTCTCCGTTAGTGAAGAGTATTGCTGAGAAAGAGAACCTTTCGATTGAAGAACTTGAAAATATTCCAGGCAGTGGATTAAACGGGAGAGTGCAGAAAAAGGATGTCTTTGATTATCTTAGTAAAAGGGAGATCGGAAAATCGAAAATACAGGCAGAAGAAGCAGTTTCAATTGATAAAGCTGATCGGGAATTGACATCAAAAGTCGGGAGTGTAGAAAAAAACAAGATCCCCATGTCTATTGGAGTCGAAGATACAATAATGGAGATGGATCGGGTGCGTAAACTCATCGCTGATCACATGGTTAATTCAAAACACACAGCTCCTCATGTAACAGCAATGGTTGAAGCAGATGTAACCAATATGGTTCTATGGCGAAATAGAGCTAAAGATATATTTACCTCGAGGTATGGTGAAAAACTCACTTATATGCCGCTTTTTATCGAAGCTGTAGCTAAAGCATTGAATGAATTCCCGCTTGTTAACACCTCAGTCGATGTTGATAAGATTATACTTAGGAAACATCGGAATATTGGAATTGCGGTTGCCAAACCGGATGGGAATCTGGTAGTTCCGGTATTGAAAGATGCCGATGAGAAGAATCTGCTCGGTATCACCCGCGAATTAAACCGTTTAGCCGAAGGGGCTCGTCTTAATAAATTATCCCCGGACGCATATCAGGACGGCACATTTACGATTACCAATTTCGGGTCTTTTAAAAATTTGTTCGGGACTCCGATCATCAATCAACCGCAGGTTGCTATTCTGGCCACAGGTAGCATTGAAAAGAAACCGGCGGTTATGGAAACTCCGACAGGTGATGTGATTGTAGTCCGACACAAAATGTTTCTCTCGTTATCCTATGACCACCGAATTGTCGACGGAGCTTTGGGAGGAGCGTTTCTCAGAAGGATTGCGGATCTGTTGGAAGGATTCGACGTAAATCATGAGATTTGATCACAATTAATGTAGAATTTCAAAAAGAAGAAATAATGTCTATTTCTAAAACATACTCAATAAAATCAACTGATAAAGAAACGTTACGCAAATGGTATTACCTCATGCGTCTGGGTAGATCACTTGACGATAAAGCCCCGAATTATCTAAAACAGGCAATCGGATGGTCGTATCATGCCCCTTATGCCGGACATGATGGAATACAGTTAGCTATCGGTCAGATATTTGATCGAAAAACAGATCACTTGTTCCCTTATTATCGGGATATGTTGACGACACTTTCTGCAGGGTTGACTGCAGAGGAAATTATACTGAATGGAATTTCCAAAGCCACTGATGTTGCTTCCGGAGGTCGTCACATGTCCAACCATTTTGCTAAGCCTGAATGGAATATTCACAACGTATCCTCGGCCACTGGTAATCATACCTTGCATGCAGTCGGAGTTGCCCGTGCCATTAAATACTATGAACAAAGGGGGGTAGCCATCAGTTCGCAGGGAGAATCTTCCGTTTCCGAAGGATATGTGTATGAGGCCATAAACGGTGCATCGAACGAAAAGCTTCCGGTTATCTTTGTCATTCAGGATAACGGATATGGGATATCGGTCCCTAAAAGAGATCAGACTGCGAATCGAAAAGTGGCTAATAACTTTTCAGGCTTTAAGAATCTTTATATCATTCATTGCAATGGTAAAGATGTATTCGACTCCATGAATGCCATGAGAGAGGCAAAAGACTATGTGCTTGAAAACGGGATACCGGTAATTGTCCAGGCTAATTGCGTGCGAATTCATTCTCATTCAAACTCTGACCGACATGAGTTATATCGTGATGATGCAGAGCTAAATTATGTGGCAGAATATGATCCTCTTGCAAAATATAGCAGGATGTTGATTCGTTACGAACGATTTACCGAAGATGAACTTCAGAGAATTGATGAACAGGTTAACGAAGAGGTTAAACAGGCACACAAGCAAGCTATGAAAGCTCCGGACCCGGATCCTGAGTCTATTTCGAAATTTGTTTATCCGGAACCCTATGCTGCGCTTAAATATCCGGAAGGAATTCATCATCATGAAGGAGAGAAGATTAAGTTAGCTCAGGCCATCAATGAAACATTGAAAGCAGAATTCCGGTATAATCCCGATACGTTTATTTGGGGGCAGGATATGGCTCACAAAGATAAAGGCGGAGTATTTAATGTAACGAAAGGGATGCAACAGGAATTCGGACCCAAACGAGTTTTTAATGCCCCTATTGCAGAAGATTATATACTTGGGACCGCCAATGGAATGAGCCGATTCAATGAAAATATCCGAATAGTCGTAGAAGGTGCTGAATTTGCCGATTATTTCTGGCCGGCAATGGAACAATACGTCGAATCAAGTCATGATTATTGGCGAAGTAACGGACAGTTTTCGCCCAACGTAGTAATTCGTTTGGCTTCTGGCGGGTATATCGGAGGCGGTCTGTACCATTCTCAGTCTATTGAAGGAGTTCTGAGTGCACTCCCCGGAGTCCGGATTGTTTATCCTTCGTATGCAGATGATGCAGCCGGATTATTGCGAACTGCAATTCGGTCAAAAGGTATCACTCTGATTATGGAGCCTAAAGCTTTGTATAACTCGCCACTTGCTGCAGCGTCTTTTCCAGAGGATTTTGAAGTTCCCTTCGGAAAAGCAAGAATCCGCTGTACCGGAGATGATTTGACAATCTTAACTTATGGAAATACCACTCAGATGTGTGTAGAAGCAGCTGACCTAATCTCGAAAGAGAGAAAGGTTAGCATTGAAGTTATTGATTTACGTTCCTTAATCCCCATGGATAAAGAAACGATCCTGAATTCGGTAAAAAAGACAGGGAAAGTGTTAATTGTCCATGAAGACAATGTGTTTTCCGGGTACGGAGCAGAATTGTCAGCTATGCTAATGGAAGAGGCCTTTGAGAACCTTGACGGACCAATTAAAAGGGTTGGAGCTCCGTTCTCTCCGGTCGGATTTAATCGTATTCTGGAAAAAGCCATTCTCCCCAATATGGATAAGATAAAGAACGCAGCACTCAACCTGCTTGATTATTGAACGAAACGCAATTAAATAGAATAAAGATGAAAAAGACAGCCCTCATATATAGCTTTAATACAATCAATACAGCCAAAGCGGCCAAAATGATTCATGAAGCGTTTGGAGACTTTCCAATTGACGAAATCAATGCAGAAACATTGACAAAGGATAGTTTTGTTCCCTATGAGAATTTAATACTTGGGGTTCCGACTTGGTTCGATGGCGAATTGCCTAATTATTGGGATGAATTTGTTCCCGAACTGGAAGAAATGGATCTCACAGGTAAAAAAGCCGCAATTTTTGGATTAGGAGATCAAAAAGAGTATCCTGAAAACTTTTGTGATGGAGTAGGAATCATGGCGAAAATCCTTATAGAAAGGGGAGCAGAATTGGCTGGTGAAACCCAATCAGAAGAATATGCGTATATACATTCGTTGGCTCTATACAAAGGTCGTTTTTATGGCCTTCTACTTGACGAAGAGAATCAGTCTTCGTTATCAAATGATAGGATCAAAGATTGGGTGAAAGAGCTAAAGAAAGCTTTCATTTAAGTTGTACCATATTGTTTAATTGACAGTTAGAGAAAGGAGTTTTTAGTGTACTGATATACAATTACTTGTATATATCAAAATCCTATTGTTTTACTAATATTTTGATTATATGAATTTTAGCGCTACCTTTGCGCCTGTAATCCACTAAAAGTATTGGATGAGAGTTCAGAAAAATTTTTTATTTAAAAGCCTTTTAATCGCATCAGCGATTTCAATAACAGCGTGTCAAAAAACAGAAGAACGTAAGGAGTTTGAAGAAAAACAGCTAAACATTGAGTATCGGAAAATACGTTCAGCACGCGAAATCCAAAACAGTATTGATTCAATTTTTGTAAAGCCGGTCATCTATGACAAGATGGTCCCGATTGCTGATTTGGACGCTGATCAGAAAAAGGAAAGTTTTTTGCAGATATTATTACCTGCAGTACTCACCGTACAATGGGAATTAAGGCAAAAACTTGAACGTGTTAAGCACATCGAACTACAGATGATGCATAAGCGTCCGGTGAATCCGGAAGACAGTTTGTATTTAATTCAATTAACGAAGAGATATCAGGCCGAAAGTGTCCTGGATTTGAAAAAAAGGTTGAAACCACATGCAGCAAGCCTTGTAGTGGCTCAGGCTGCAGTAGAAACAGGGTGGGGGACTTCCAAATTGTGTTTGGAAGCCAACAATTTTTTCGGCGTTATATCTGCTTCTCCTTCTAATCGTAAGCAAACCTATCGTTATTATAGCGAAGGGAAAATGCTGAATATGAGAAAATATTCAAATATTTTAGAATCAATTGAACATTATTTCTTCATTTTAGCTCGTGCAAAATCATATCATAAATTTCGTGAGCAACGTTGGAAAGGTGTTCGTCTTGAAAAATTAATATCAGGACTGACAGCGTATTCTGAAAGGAAAAAGTATTATATGAATTACTTGCGTGGCATGATTCGCCAGAATGAGTTAAGACAATATGATCATTTCCAAATTGACAGTAGTTCGGTATTATTGGCCTCAAAGCCTCAAAAACACTGGGGTTCAATGGGAAATATTATGCTGCGGACGCCACAATTCAATGCTTTCCTTGCGAAATAATGGTTATATTTGCAGAATAAAATATAATTATAAATGAAAATGAAGAAAAAAAAGGTCATTGCCCTAGTTGCGCACGATAACAGAAAAGCAGACCTGAAAGAATGGGTAGAATATAACTGGAAACAGTTTATTCCTCATCAGATTGTGGCAACAGGAACAACAGGAAAGCTTGTAAGTGAAGCAATTAGTCTTAAGTGTCAAAAAAATGATGCTGTTCCGCCAGAAGTAATTAAATTGAAATCTGGTCCGCTTGGAGGTGATCAGCAGCTAGGGGCAATGATTAGTGAAGGGAAAGTCGATATGCTCTTCTTTTTCTGGGATCCTATGGAACCCCAACCACATGATGTAGATGTTAAAGCTCTTTTGAGAATTTGTGCACTTTACAACATCCCAACAGCAACGAACCGTTCGACTGCTGATTTTATGATCTCTTCAGAACTTTTCCATCAGGATTATGAACCGATTGTAAAGGATTATTCAACTTACATTACAAGATCTCTTAAAGACATCTAACCAATTTAACATTTATTTCAAGTAACGGTAAGACAAAGGAAACTCATAGTTTCTTGTTCCTGATAAATTTGTAGAAAAAAATCATTTTTATCATGGAACAGGATAAACTTAGAGAGGCACTTCGTTCTATGTTCGCTTTGCGAAATACGATCCAGAAGAAATCAGAAGACGATCTGTCTTTTGATCATGTCAGCCGCAAACAGGTAATTGATGAATTGGACCGTTTAATCGAATACGGACTTGAGGAATTCTACCGGCCCAGAACCGTATAATAAAACGGCCTTTGATTAATTTGTAGATTCATGTTTATTTTCATTTCCGGACTGAGTCCCAAAATTGAAGAAAAAGAAAGCGATAAGGAAATTTATTGCTTTCATTGTCATAATACCAAGAAATGGATTCTTCGGAAAGAAACATCATGGATCTCATTATTTTTTATCCCGATCTTTCCATTGAAACCACATTATTCCGCAAACTGTCCGATCTGTGGTTTAAATCATATAATTACCCGCGAAGAATTTGAGGCAGGTCTGCATTTATAAGTATAATCACTTGCTTCATACTTAAATTTCATGCCATATTCAGATAGGGTCTCTCTAAAAGCCTAAATCGATTGATTATTCATGTATTTAAAGTAATCTGTATCTTCTGAGCAGGTTCACAACAGGTTTAAACTCTTTACGGATCAGATTCCATCGCGAAGGGTAGATTTTGCAAAGATCAATAATCTTTAATTCATGCTTCCGGAGTGAATCGGTGATAGCCGGAGCACTAATCGACTGAGGACAGAATTTCCCCACATTTTTACCAGTCAGTGTATGTCCTTGTTGACGTAAGAGCAAGGCCGCATTTTCATAACGATCAAGTAATTCTATTGTCCGCTGATACTTCTTCTTTTCTTTCTCTTCTACAGGAAGTTTTGGAATATCAATTACCTCATTGTAAAATTGCAAATGTTGCTCTAGTATTGGAATTAACTCTTCTCCTGATAATGTAACAGTTGATTCTCGAATCCAGTTAACAGCCCGGTCAAGGGCACGATCGATATCTTTTTCCTTTCCTTCAAACAGATTCAACTTTTCACGTGCAGCATTGCTTAATTCAAGTTTCATTCCATAGCGATCCCGATAATTCTGCAACATATGATCAGCATGATCCAAACGGAGCTGTTTTAATCGGTTTTCCTGCTTTCTAATTTGTTCTTTAAATTGTTGGTTTTCTAATATAAGAGACTGACACATCTGATGCAGTTGTTCCCGTTGTCCGAGATCATCAACTATTGTATTCATGTAGGCAATTACAACGCCTGAAATATGTTCAGAAAGCAATTCGCGTGGTTTAATCTCTTTTAATTCTGTCTTTAGAATTTTATCCAACATGCTGGCTTTTAGATCAATGATAAGGAGATCCGAAAGCTTGTCAAATTGATTATTTATTTTGATTAATAGGAGAGTATCTGATTCATCTTCAAAGAAACCGGGCTCAACATCGACTAATCGTCTTATTTCCATAGGAAATACACTTGGCTTTTTCCAACTGACGGATTGAAGAGGCTGAGCTTCTCTAAGCTTACGCAATCCCTGAGTGACATTATCAATTTTAAGCGTAACCAGCTTGCTGTAGGTAGCACGATTAAAGAAAGAGACGGATAATGAACTGTCGGGTTCCGCATAAACACACACAGCATTTTCCAAATATTGAAATCTATCTCTGATCAGATGAATGATTCGTAACCCTGTATTCATGTTTAGAAGAATTTACATTCAAAAATACAGAAGGTTTTTTGCATTTTATCTTTTGATAAGTTGAAATTTATAATTTTAAGTAAAAAAATTAAATAGAAACAATTCTGATTCAGAAGAACGTGTCTGCAAATGTAATTCTCAAAAGGAAATCTGTAATGAAGAATAATTATCTGGACAAATAAAAAGTAATTGGATCTTTGATCATCAGATCTTAATAACTTCAACAAATACAAGGAAATAACAAAAGAAATGTCAATATAATATTGCAAAATAATAAGAGAAACGGATAATATTAATTTGTCCGATAATTCATATTAAGTAAATTAATAAATTTAAAAAGAAAAGGGAAGTAGTTTCCCTTTTCAAATATAGAGGATTAAAGATTTTTTAGTTCTTCTTCTACAATTTTAAATTTATCCATTATTTTCAAGCGATAATACAGAGTTTTTAAAGATTCAAGAATAGCGCGATCTTTTGCTTTTAACTCATTCGCTTTTTCCATATATGGAAGCGATTTATGAAATTCAACATCAGCCTTTTTCAGTTCTTCTTCATATTTTTTAGGCTGATCGGTTGGAATTTTATTTGAAGACTCAAGGAATTTTACACCATTATTATAATAAAGAGCTCCTAAATTGTAATACGCATCGAAATAGTCAGGTTTTACATCAATTGCCTGCTGGTAAGATTTAGCGGCATCTTCTGCATTAGTCTTTTCCTGTACAGTTCCTTTTGCAAAAAGAAGTGTTGCATTCTTAGGGTCTTTTTCGAGTGCCAAGTCAATGAATTTCAATGCCTGATTATTATCTTTTTTAACCAGGATATAGAAATTAATCACATCGTATAGCATTTCAAGTGATTCAGGATGTTTTGCATAACCTTCTTTTATCACTTTCTCATGGCTAATTGTGTCGCCTGAATCAAGAAATGCCTTTGCAAGCAAACGAGTTGTATTTACGCCCTGATATCCTAAATCTACAGCTTCTTTCAAATATTGAGTTGCTTTAGGATAGTTCTTCCCGTTCAATGCAGCCAAACCAGCATTGTAGATGATGACAGTATCAACAGTTTGTGTCGCTTTATCTTTATCCTGGAAAAGTTTCATCTTATTAATTGAAAGAATCCTTTCGAATGAATCAAGCGCCTTGCTGAAATCTTCTTTTTCAAAAGCACCTACAGCCTGTTGTGTCAAATCATTTGTAAGTAGCTGAATCTTAATCTTTACACTTTTTGAATAATTATTGTCTTTATCAAGTTCTAATGCTTTCATATATGCGTCGAAAGCCTGAGCTAAAGGATTTGGATCCAGCTTCTTCATGTTTTCATCTTTTGAGCTGTACATTGCCTGGTAGATTTCCCCTTTCACCTCATAAGAACGTGGCCAGTTAACTGTCTTCTCTGCTTTTGGATTTGCAGGGTCAATAGCTTCATTGATGGCAGCGAGTGCTTTATCAAGTTTACCGGACTCTTTAAGGCTCTGAGCTGTAGAAACCAGGCCTTTTTGAGCAAAAGCTCCGGTAACAGCAAAAGCTAAGGCCAAAAATAAAAATGTTCTTTTCATGTTCAATTATTTTGAATTTTAATTGCAAATATAATATTTCAGGAATATTGTAGAACTATTTAATATTAATTAACAAATCACTGATTATGAGTTATTTTCATTATCACCCACTTCAATATCTCCTTCATTCAACTCAGAATTCTCTTCTCCTTCTAACATTTCAACAGATTCTTCTTCATCGCTGTTTATTACTCGGGCTATTGAAGCGATCGAATCTGTATCGCGGAGATTAATCAGACGAACCCCCTGAGTATTACGTCCCATCATGCGAATCTGAGAGATCGGAAGACGAATAGCGATTCCTGAAAGCGTAATGATCATCAAGTCATCCGTGTCGACAACGTTCTTGATTGCAATCAGATCACCTGTTTTATCTGTAATACTGATTGTCTTGACACCTTTTCCGCCACGATTGGTTATTCTGTAATCAGAAATCGGAGAACGTTTCCCATATCCTTTATCTGAAACGACCATGACATCTTCGCTTTCATTTTCAATACAAACCATTCCTACAACCTCATCGTCCTCATCTTTGAGTGTAATTCCTTTAACACCCGACGCGGTACGGCCGACTGCACGAACACCGTCTTCATTAAATCTGATTGCTTTACCGGATTTAACTGCCATCAGAATCTCATGATTTCCACCTGTCAAACGAGCTTCAATCAGCTGATCTCCTTCACGAATGGTAATTGCATTCACTCCATTCTGGCGTGGACGAGAATAAGCTTCGAGCGATGTTTTCTTAATAATTCCCTTTTTGGTACAAAGAATAATGAAATTATTATTGATGTATTCTTCGTCTTTCAAATTCTGAACATTAATATACGCTCTGATCTTATCGTCCTGTTCAATATTCAATAAATTCTGAACGGCTCTTCCTTTTGCAACTTTTGTCCCTTCAGGAATTTCATACACTTTTAACCAGAAGCATTTCCCTTTCTCTGTAAAAAGAAGCAGAGTATTATGCATTGTCGCTACAAACATATGCTCCAGGAAGTCTTCGTCGCGGGTTGTACTCCCTTTTGAACCGACTCCACCCCTACCCTGAGTTTTGAATTCTGTTAAGGCTGTCCGTTTAATATAGCCCATATGAGAAATGGTAATTACCATTTGTTCGTCGGCAAAGAAGTCTTCAGGGTTGAATTCTTCTGCATTCATCTCAATTTTAGTCCGGCGGCTATCTCCGTATTTCTCTTTGATTTCCAATAGCTCATCCTTGATAATCTGCATTCTTAACGGTTCTTCCGCCAGGACACGCTTCAAATATTCAATCAATTTCTCGATCTCTTCATATTCTGCACGTAATTTATCCTGTTCCAGACCGGTTAGCTGACGCAAACGCATTTCAACAATAGCCCTTGACTGAATATCACTTAATGAGAACTGTTCGATCAAACGCTCTCTGGCTTCATCGGGAGTCTTAGAAGAACGAATAATCCGGATAACTTCATCAATGTTGTCGCAAGCAATGATTAATCCTTCCAGAATGTGAGCTCTTTTCTCTGCCTGATCCAGTTCAAATTGGGTACGACGAATAATGACGTCATGCCGATGTTCTGCGAAATAATGAATCAGCTGTTTCAGATTTAACAAACGAGGCCTTCCTTTTACCAGTGCAATATTATTCACACTGAAAGCAGACTGTAGTTGTGTATATTTATAAAGCTGATTTAAGACAACGTTCGAAATAGCATCTTTCTTAATATCAAAGACCACACGCATCCCGTCACGGTCGGATTCATCATTCACATTCGAGATCCCATCTATTTTCTTTTCATTAATCAACTCAGCCGTTTTCATAATCATCTCGGCTTTGTTGACCATATAAGGAATCTCGGTAACAACTATTTTTTCACGATTCCCTTCTGTCTCGATATGCGCCTTACCGCGTATTACAATACGGCCTTTACCGGTACGGAATGCTTCTTTGGCTCCTTCTGTACCATAAATGATGCCGCCCGTAGGGAAATCAGGAGCTTTAACAATATCAATCAGTTCTTCAATGTCGATATCCCGATTGTCGACATAAGCAATCGTAGCATCAATTGTATCCGACAGATTATGGGGAGGCATATTGGTTGCCATCCCTACGGCAATACCTGCAGTTCCGTTAATAAGCAAATTTGGAATACGAGTCGGTAATACGGTCGGCTCTGATAACGAATCATCGAAGTTCGGCTGGAAATCAACCGTATTTTTATCAAGATCGGCAAGAGTCTCTTCTGCTATCTTTGATAAACGAGCTTCTGTATAACGCATAGCTGCCGGACTATCGCCGTCGATAGATCCGAAGTTACCCTGACCATCAACCAACGGATATCTCAGAGACCAGTCCTGTGCCATACGCACCATCGTGAAGTAAACCGATGAATCACCATGAGGGTGATATTTACCAAGTACCTCTCCTACAATTCTCGCCGACTTTTTATAAGGTCGGTTTGAAAGGATACCAAGTTCACTCATACCAAATAATACCCTGCGGTGAACAGGTTTTAGCCCATCACGCACATCTGGCAATGCACGAGCAACAATGACCGACATTGAATAGTCAATGTAAGCGGTCTTCATTTGCTCTTCAATGTTGATCTGAATAATTTTTTCGCCTTCAGCCATTTATATTTGATTTTTCTTAATTTTTCACAAAAAACACGACCTACAAAAATAAGAAAAACTGGCATAGTTCAAGCAGTAAAAGAGTATTAAAAAACACCTAAACGAAGAGTCTGTTTAACTGTTTAAAAATATATTTACAGAAATACGAAGAATGTGTGTTGCAAAGAGAAAAAAATTAAGTATTTTAGTAATACCGACAAAAAGGTACGATATTTGTAAATTCTGACTTGTTTGGATATTAAGTTATGGACTCAAAATTTTCACCACGAATAAAAGACGTTTTGTCATACAGCCGCGAAGAAGCGGTGCGTCTTGGTAACGATTATATCGGAACGGAGCATATCTTTCTTGGAATACTCCGTGACGGAGGAGGAATCGCAATCGAAATCCTTAATCGTTTGGAAGCTGACCTAAATCAGCTCAAATTGCATATTGAAAATGAGATTCGTTCGGAAAGAACAGTCGAACAACAGCAAGATTCAATTCAGTTGCTCAAAACAACCGAAAAAGTACTTAAGCTGGTTTACCTTGAAGCTCGTTCATTTAAAAGCGAAACTATCAATACAGGACATCTGCTCTTAGCTCTTTTAAAGAATAATGACTCCCTCATTACGAAGGCATTGGGACTCTATGGCATCAATTATCAGATCGTAAAATCGCAAATGGATGATTATTCCCAGGTAGAGTCAAAAGCCGATTATCCGGAGCAAAATGATGATCAGGACGATCCTTTCTTAAGAGGTTCCGGGAGTCAGAAATCAGGACAGGGAGCAAAATCAGAAACCCCGGTTCTTGACAACTTCGGTGTTGATATCACAAAAGCTGCAGAAGACAATAATCTTGACCCTATCATCGGGAGAGAACGCGAAATCGAACGAATTGCTCAGATTCTGAGTCGAAGAAAAAAGAACAATCCGATACTCATTGGAGAACCGGGTGTTGGTAAATCAGCAATTGTTGAAGGACTTGCACTGCGGATCATTCAAAAAAAGGTATCGCGAATCCTCTTTGATAAGCGTGTCGTGAGTCTGGATCTGGCTTCAATTGTCGCCGGTACCAAATATCGCGGACAATTCGAGGAACGCATGAAAGCAATCCTAAATGAATTGTCAAAGGTTGACAATGTCATCCTTTTCATCGATGAGATACACACAATAGTCGGTGCGGGAGGTGCAACCGGTTCGCTGGATGCTGCAAACATGCTAAAACCCGCGTTGGCACGTGGCGACATCCAATGTATCGGAGCAACCACCCTTGATGAATATCGTCAACATATTGAAAAAGACGGGGCTCTCGAACGCCGTTTTCAGAAAGTAATGGTTGAACCGACCAATATACCTGAAACCATTGAAATCCTGAACAATATTAAATCACGTTACGAAGATCATCACAACGTATTTTATACCCCTGAAGCAATCAATGCTTGCGTAAGGCTGACAGAACGTTACATTACCGACCGTCACCTGCCCGATAAAGCTATTGATGCCTTAGACGAATCAGGATCACGTGTTCACATTTCGAACATCAATGTACCGGAGAAGATTGTAAAGCTCGAAGAAAAAATCGAACAAACTCGTCAGGACAAGATCTCTGCCGTCAAAAATCAGAATTTCGAGCAAGCTGCAAACTTCCGCGACAAAGAAAAAACATTGCTTACTCAGCTCGAGTACGAAAAAGAAACGTGGGAAAAAGAGCTGACACAACATCGTGAGACAGTAGATGAAGACAAAGTGGCAGAAGTAGTAGCCATGATGTCAGGAATACCTGTCCAACGAATTGCACAGGCCGAAGGAAAAAAACTTCTGAAGATGGCCGAAGAATTAAAGCATAGCATCATTGGACAGGGAGAAGCAATTGATAAGATTGTTAAAGCCATCCATCGTAACCGTGCAGGACTTAAAGATCCGAATAAACCTATCGGTTCGTTTATATTCTTAGGCCCGACCGGCGTAGGAAAGACACAACTTGCCAAGATACTGGCCAAACAATTATTTGACAGCTCTGAAGCCTTGATTCGTGTTGACATGAGTGAATACATGGAGAAATTCTCTGTATCACGTCTTGTAGGAGCGCCTCCCGGATATGTAGGTTATGAAGAAGGTGGACAATTGACCGAGAAGGTACGTCGGAAGCCATATGCGGTGATTCTTTTGGACGAAATAGAAAAGGCTCACCCCGATGTATTCCACTTGTTGCTTCAAGTGCTTGACGAAGGTCGGTTAACTGACAGCCTGGGACGTCACATCGATTTCAAGAACACCATCATCATTATGACTTCGAATATCGGTTCACGACAATTAAATGAATTCGGTCGGGGTGTAGGATTTTCAACTACAAAAGTATCTGATGATGAAAATGAGCAGGCAAAATACATCGTTCAAAAAGCTTTAAAGAAAGCATTTGCCCCTGAATTTCTAAACAGAATTGACGATGTTGTAATGTTTAACTCATTAACAGAGAAAGATATTCAGAAGATAATTGACATAGAACTTGAAGGATTGTATGAACGGGTTGCAGCTTTAAATTATAAGCTGAAAATATCGACAGCAGCAAAAGAATTCATTGCTAAAAAAGGATATGATCCCCAATTCGGTGCCCGTCCATTGCAAAGGGCTATTCAGAAATACCTTGAAGACGAAATGGCCGAAGCGATCATCAAAGCCTCAATCACCGAAGGAGAAACCATCTCTGTGGGATTTGACAAGAAAAATGAAAAGCTGTCAATTCGAATTCTGAAAGCAGGTAAGGCTGTTAGTGACTCAAACGCAGAACTCTCATAATCATAACGCTGAGATTATAATTGCAAGCTGTATTAGCGACAGGTAAAACTCGCTGATACAGCTTTTTTTATGCTCTCTACTCCCAACGATTCGCAAATTTTTACAGATAAAAGAATCTCCCTCCGCCAATTCGACCTGATCCTACTCCTTTTTGCACTATTAAGAAGATCGATAGACCATCCCAACACCATAGCAACACCTTATTTCGTTCGTCCTTCAGACATGGTTCAGACATGGTTCGTATATCGAAATGACGATTGAATCACATCTAAACCAACATTGAAAGTCGATTTAGATATAGTTTTGCTATAGATTTGTTTTAGTGTTGTTGCAGTGTTTGCAGACAAGGAAAGATTAAAATATGGGAAAAGAACCTATGGAACCCTTATTACAGATTCATCCAAATAAAAAGTGGGATACTTCTGATTCCGAAGCATCCCACTTTTTATATTCTTTGAATCAATATTCAAACAAGTGACTAGCAATTCATTGCACCACAAACGTGAATAACCTGACCACTAACATATGAAGACAGGTCTGAAGCAAGGAAAAGAGCAACTTTAGCCACTTCTTCAGGCTGACCTCCGCGACGCATAGGAATTGTCTGTTCCCAAGCTTTACGCACTTCGTCTGTTAATTTATGAGTCATCTCGGTAATAATGAAACCGGGAGCGATTGCATTGCTACGAATTCCACGAGAACCAACTTCTTTCGCAACCGATTTGGTAAAACCGATAATCCCTGCTTTAGAAGCTGAGTAGTTAGCCTGACCAGCATTACCGCTTACACCTACAACAGAACTCATATTGATAATAGAACCGCCTCTTTGTTTCAACATAGTAGGCTGTACAGCTTTCGTAAAGTTGAAAACAGATTTCAGGTTCACGTTGATAACAGCATCCCATTGACTTTCTGACATACGCATCAACAGTGTATCTTTGGTAATACCTGCATTATTAACAAGAATATCGACAGTACCGAATTCTTTTACAATCTCATCGACAACACGAACAGTATCTTCAAAGTTGCTGGCATCTGAAGCATAAGCTTTTGCTTTTACACCTAATGCTGCGAGTTCAGCTTCAGTGGCTTTGGCTACGTCATCGTAAAATAAGTCAGTAAAGGCAATATTGCAACCTTCTTCAGCATATTTCATAGCGATGGCTTTACCAATACCTCTGGAGGCACCGGTAACGATGGCTGTCTTTCCTTCCAGTAATTTTTTCATATTCCGATTAATTATATTTTGATCGACAAATTTAGAACGATTTGTTTAAAAGCCATTATTGTTAATATGGAAAATCACAATAATGGTTGATATTATTATTTCAAAAGACATAAATACTGAATCATCTATTCAATTATTCGATGATTCAAAACAGATATTTCTCAATTTCTGTCATTACCTCTCCGGCTTTCCCTGGTAAATAAATATCGGTAATATCATTTGTATACAGTGACTTTTCAGGGTTTATCTCAATTATAAGAGCCCCTCTCCTTTTGGCTTCCTGCGGAACGATTGATGCCGGCATCACTTCTCCGGTTGTACCGATAATCATGAAAACCTCTGCGTTTCGGGCTGCCTCAAATGAGTTAAGATAGGCAGCTTCCGGAATTCCTTCTCCGAAGAAAATGAAATCAGGCTTCAGAACAGTCCCATCATGGTTGCATCTTGGCGGAATCGTCTTCAGATCAACCTTCCCTACCGGAATTTTATTACCGCATTTCGGACACACTAAAATTTGTGAGTTTCCGTGGAACTCGTAAACCACCTTACTCCCAGCCTCTTGATGCAGATTGTCAATATTTTGAGTAATCACACATTTCAAAAGTCCCTCCTGCTCCATTCGGGCAATGACACGATGAGCCTCATTGGGCCTGGCTTTTCCAAAGAAGTCATAGAAAATCTCGCGAATATAAAACCAGGCATCGTCCGGATAGTCGTGAAAATAATCAAGGTCAAGAACTTTCGGATCATATTTGCTCCATAATCCGGTGGCTCCTCTGAATGGAGGAATTCCACTTTCAACGCTTACCCCGGCACCTGTAAAAACCACATTGAATTTGGATTCTTTTAGAGCCGCGGCTGCCTTTTTGATTAAATCAACCATAGCATAACTGTTTTTACAAAGATAAACAGACTAATGCTTATAATCCGAACAATCAATGGACTAAAATTCATTAATTGCAATGAAAGGCCATCATTTAAACAATAAACTTATCACCACTTCCGAAAAATAGTAAATCGTACTTTGTTTAATATTTTCTTGAATCTCATAGCCAAACCATGGCCGTATTTCCGTGATCTAATCATGGACTCAATCTGGCTCAATCGTTCTTCGATAAAGAAGAGCTTATTTTCAGTCGAGAAGTCCCATACATAAATCACCCGATCTTTTAAAAATTTTTTATACGTATTGAATACTTCATGAACAATCATCTTATTGGAAAGTCGCTGATTGAAAAAGAAAAGATGCACGATGGGGACACTTCGGACTGAAATGATTCGTTTATTATTCTTCATGCAGTATAAATGCCATATTTTCTCATCGTTATAAGCTCCCGAATGAATATCAGCCCATGATCTTTTTCGAAAGAACATACAGCCGATTGAATATCGCAATTTATTGTCAACTTCTTTTTCGGATAGATTGGCCGTCTTTTCAATAAAACTTTGAGGAAGAAGCGTTGTTTTTTCATGAATCCATTTTGCAAGATGGGGAAACTGCCATACAGTTCCGAAACCACCCCGATCGATATTGGGGGCTACAACTTCTTTCTTATTCATATAACCGGGAATATTCTTCCCCGCAAATGTGGTTTTGGGTATTATAGAAGTATATTCTTCTTTTAGTCCAAATGCTTCTACTATTTCACCGAACCCCCATGGATTATTGTTGATCAGTCCGGTAGTATAAGCTAAATTCCCATCATCATTCTTTGCAAATGATTCTGCCAGTTTCTCAATCCAATTTTCAGTGATAGGGAAAACATCGTCATCGATTTTACAGATATATTCATACTTCTCCAATTGTTTCGAGAACAACAGATCACCGATGGACTGATACGGGAAACTTGGTTTTATCCAATTTACATAAATAAACCGATGAGGATAAAGATTGCTATATATCGTTCCCAGTTCTTTAACGCACATACTTTCAAAGGTGTCCTCCATACTATTGGGGAGAAAATAAATTGGCACAGAGGCAGGGGTTAATGCCAATAAATGCGCAATTGTAAGTTGAGTGCTTTCATAATCCTTGCAGGCTAAAAGCACAATACAGCTTTTGTCTAAAATTTGAATCATCAATAAAATAGTATTAGGGGTCTTTGCAAAACTACGAATATAAACGCTTACTATTGTCAATAAAGACGTTTGAAGATATAATATTAGAGATAAAAATTCGAAATGAGGACAACAGAAGACTTTTAATTGTCAAAAGTTAGGTTCTCGATGTTTATCTTTGTAAAAAAAATGAAATGACAGACCAGGCTACGATATGCGCAATTACAACGGGACACGGAGGCGGTGCTGTTTCCATGATCCGTTTATCGGGAGAAGAAGCAATTCAAATTACCGACTCAGTATTCTCTTCACCTGTGAAGGGAAAAACTCTAAGTACACAAAAAGCCAATACGCTGCATTTCGGAAGTATTCTCGATGATGGAAATGTCATTGATGAAGTTATTGTTTCCATATTCAAGGCCCCCCACTCCTTTACCGGCGAAGATGTGGTTGAAATTACTTGTCATGGATCGATCTATATTCAGCAACGGTTATTACAGCTATTCATTCGACAGGGAGCCCGACTGGCTAAACCCGGAGAATTTACCCAACGAGCCTTCTTAAATGGCAAGATGGACCTTTCTCAGGCTGAAGCTGTAGCTGATTTGATTGCCTCTACCTCCGGAGCATCACATAAAGTAGCCATGAATCAGATGCGGGGAGGATTCTCGGGCGAGCTGATCAAACTCCGTGAACAACTGTTGAATTTTACAGCCCTGGTAGAGCTTGAGCTTGACTTTAGCGAAGAAGATGTGGAGTTCGCTGATCGCTCACAGCTACATGTTCTTGCTGATAATATCGAGAAACTGATATCAAGGCTTGTCGACTCTTTTCAGCTCGGCAATGCCATCAAAAATGGAATTCCGGTAGCCATTGCCGGTGAAACCAATGTCGGGA
>JAUZOB010000229.1 GCA_030706665.1 Bacteroidota bacterium | reverse complement strand
GCAACCGGACTTATTTCTTTATATCCGATTTGAGCATTTAACCAGTCTGCATGATCACTATTGTTATCTCCTAAATCCAAAACTACAAGAGCGAGTTTCTTAATTCCGTTTAAAGATACATTACAATCTTTGGGCGCATCTCCTTTTTTCATTAATCCACTTCTCCATAATACTTTTTTGTCTCCCATAACGACAAATTCCAGAGCTGCAACATTCGCCGTTATTTCATCGTCAACACCTACCTGAGTTTTGAAAAATTGAGCATCATTATTCAGGTTGATCATCATAAGGCTGGTTGCGTGGGTTCCAACGCCCCGTTGGAAACTAGTGCCTGCCACTTTTAAAGGATTCCCTTCAACTGATTTATTCGCATGTGAACTAGACCATCCGGTTTGCATTAGATTTAGATCCAATTCATCCAGCCATTTAACATTTTGAGATTTTCCGGATAAACAGAAAATCAGAAAAAGAATAATAATAGATAAATGTTTCATAATTAATCGTTTAATTATAGGATTTGATGAAATATACTTTAATACAGGATAAAATTTTTAAATTTCATAAATTAATTCTGCTGACAAAGAATATATGCTGTTCCTTTATTAGGAGGAATAATTTGTCTTGATGATTGCATTAACAATATGAAATATTCCATAGTGAAAAGTTAATTTAATTTTTCATTCAAATTTTGACATATATCATAAAGACGTTTAAAAGTCACAATCCCCTTAGTCTGATTCACTGATTATTTTAAATAATTTTTCCTTAGCTCGTAACGAAGCTTTTTAGAGCCGATTCATTACTCTTGAACAAAGCCTTGGGTCAATCGAACGAAAAATACTATTTGAACCTTAAATAGCGAACAGATAAATAAAATGAAGAACTTGGTTTTGTCTTTATGTCAGCACTGTTTATTGTTTAAGATATCGATTAAATCTTTATGCTTGTCGTATTCCTTGGTGATCATTTACGTTTAAATCATTGTGTGGTAATAATGATAAGATGCTGATTGTCAGTGATCTATTAAAGTCACATGTTGCTAAAACGTAAACAACCTGCCTATTAAATGTTTTATGTCTTAACTTCATGTCCGGGTAAAGTTAGCAAGTCTGTAGTTCTAAATATTATTACTAGAAATATTCAGAGCATAATATATATCAAAAATATATTACAAATATAATGCCATCAAGTATTTTAATTAGAAAGAAGGGAGATAAAATACCATCCTCCGAATTCTTTGTATATTTATATACTCCAGTTGCAATCAGTATATCGCTATTTATGACTTACAAAGAGCTTCAATGTTTCATTTGCAGGCAGATATGCATTAGGATAACAATCCAACTCTAAAATACCCTTAGCCGGATTGTTTATTTAATTTTATATCGGTTCGGTGGGAAAACAGGAATAATGCCTCTTATAAAAATTCTTTTTGAGTACTCAAACGGTTTACAATTAGATAAACGGCAGGACAAACCAATGTGTTTTTATAAGTAAGATTGAGCAATTGATGAATTCGTGATCGATCGGTATGGGGATATTCTCTGCAAGCTTTAGGCCGATTCTCGTATATACTGCAATAATTGTCAGATAAGAGGAAAGGGCAGGGGGTGTCATTGTATACGTAATCATTATCCTCATCTATGTGCAGATATTTTTCGATAACCTGCGAAGGCGAAATGCGAAGAGCTTTCGCCATTCGTTCTATATCACGATGAGAAATGATCGGACTAATTGAAGAGCAACAGTTGGAACAATCAAGGCAGTTTATTTCTTCGAATACTTCGTCATGGAGAGATTGAAAGGCAAGATCAAGATTCTTAATCTTCCGTTTCTTTAGTCTATTCAGAAACTCTTTTGTCTTATGCTTATCGCAATTGGCTTTTTCCAGAATAGCCTTTATCTCTTCTGTCATATAGAATTAATAAAAAATGAGAGGCTCAAAAGTAATAATATTTAGAATTGAGCAATGCATCAGGAAGGTTGTCGGGATAAAATAAAAAAGGCTCTTCTAACGAAGTAGCCTTTTTGTGAAACGATTAATTAAAAACCAAAATGCTTAATATTTGTAGTAAACAAACTATGAAACCAAATTTTGAGCGATATCATAAATAATCTGATTATTTACATGCCTCCAGGGCCTCCGCCGCCTCCAGGTCTATCTCCACCAAATCTTTCACCACCTTCGCGCATATGGTACCGATCTCTGTCCGGACCTTGATTATCTCCATGTTTCCTTATGAAATTTGAAAAATTGAAATTCAGACCGAAGGTCATGAAACGGGTCGATTCTCTACCATAAGTAGCGTGTGTGAATCGTTCATCAGCAGTGATATATCCCTTTTGTGTTGTATTATTAGCTCTTGTTTTGAAAACATCACTTACTCTCATGAAAGCTGTAACCTTACGATTAAAGAATTGTTTACGCAAAGCCACATCAGTAGAGAATACACCGTCGGTAGTACCTGTTTTGCGTTTTACCGGACCAAAGTAGTTCGAGAAGATTTGGAATCCGATGATGTTTTGCAGGTTAACATTCGTGTTAAATTTCAAGGACCAAGTTGTTAACCGGGTATCTGCATTCGGATCATTTGTTGAATTATCCATTTGGGTCCTGTTCCAGTTAGCATTAAAACCGAAACGGACTGATTCATTCATCCTGGCACTGGCATTGAATTCGCTACCGAAATAGTGTCCCCGATCATTGTTAATATATGAGGTTATACTTGTATCACCGCGCATTGTAATTGAACGAGTTACAATGTCTTTTGAAAGACGATAATAAACAGAGGTCCCCACATTGTATCCTTTTTTATTGTATATGTATTTGAATTCAACTGAATGCACATCTTCAGGTTTAAGATTTGGATTCCCGGTTCTGATAGCAAGAGGATTTGACTTGTCTACCTTAGGATTAAGCAGGCCTGAATTAGGACGGTCAAAACGACGTCCATAGATCAGGTTAAGCTGGTTGAACTCATCTAATTTTTGTGTCAGGAATAAGCTGGGGTAAATATTTTGATAGGAATGATCGATTTTGGTGTTGTCAAAATGTTGAGTCCCGTAGTCATGGGTGTATTCATAACGGGCACCGGCTTTAATGCTTAGCTTTTTTGTGATCGGATAATTTAAAATCAAGTAGGCTGAATGAATATCCCGGTTAAAATCGAAATCATTAACCTGTGACCAAGTGAGAGTATCTTGTGCGGTCACTGAATTGTAGGCGTATGGATTGTAATTTGTCTTATTCTTGCTCAAATTTGAACGTTCCCCCATTTCAATTTTCAGTTTTGTCCCAACCATCTGTTCATAATCCAGCTTTGCATTAATGCTGTTATTCTTACCCTCATTCAGGTTTTTCTGATCGATATTGATATCTTTCATGGAAACATATTCATCTTTTTCCAAGATATTTGATTCACTGTTATTCTTCCCTGTATTTGCACTAACCTCGGCAGAAAGCTCTTTCCCTGAGGTTTTGAATTTCTTGTCATATGCCAGTACAAAGTTTGCATTTTTATTATCATTGTTCGATTTTGTGGCTCTGTATCGGTTGCTGATCTGATTACTCGATGGTGTGAAATAGAGGTATTGGTACTGTGTAGAATCTTTGCTATTCCCATTTCCGATGTTACCTGAAGCCTGGAAGGTAAGAATACTGTTATCATTAAAATAATAATCGGTATTAAAACGCACGTTATGAGTATAACTTTTTCGATTGCTTAATCGGTGCTGGTTAATCTCTCGAGAAAGTTGTTCTCTATTTGAATCATTGGTATAATAAGACAAACTGTCTTTTGTATTTCCATCAATATTTGACATTCTGAAATTATATCCCCCCATGAAATTCCAATGCCCTTTACGATAAGAAAGGTTAGTTCCTGCACCATATGCCCCACGACTGTTCATATTCGTATTCGCATTGATCATGTATCCCTTTACTTTATTTTTATTGGTAATCATGTTGATGATCCCCGCTTGTCCTTCCGCTTCATAACGGGAAGAAGGATTTGTCATCACTTCGATCTTGTCGAGAATTTCAGAAGGGACTTGCTCTAATGAATTGAACATTGAAGGGCGGCCGTCCATGAGGATCTTCACTTTATCGCTTCCTCTTAACTGGACTGTTCCGTCAGTATTTACATTTACATTGGGCATTAATTGCAGAAGGTCAAGTGCGGTACCGCCTGCTGCAACTGTATTCTCTTTGACATTCAAAGTGGTCTTTTCTGCTGTTTGCTGAATATCGGGTGGTTCTGCTGTAACGACAACTTCATTGAGTTTATGGCTTGTAGTTCT
Source organism: Bacteroidota bacterium (assembly GCA_030706665.1). Taxonomy (GTDB): domain Bacteria; phylum Bacteroidota; class Bacteroidia; order Bacteroidales; family Prolixibacteraceae; genus JAUZOB01. Next base: position 1,200 of record JAUZOB010000229.1, on the reverse strand, counting down.
TATGACGATTTTACCCAGGTTTGCATTGAGACGATTAGGAGACATAACGACAGGAGTGATAATTTTATCCCGATATCCCATGAATCTTATTTTAACAAAGTATACTCCGGCTTTTGTAACTTCTAATGCAAATTTCCCTTTGTCGTCGGTTACAACACCTTTAACCATAGAAGAATCCCGACGGTTGCATAGCATAATACTGACTCCAGGCATGGTTTTTATGCTGTCTTCATCATACACTGTTCCTGCAATAGTTCCTTTAATCGGAATATTGCGGCTTTGATTCCTCTGAGATGCATTTTGTGCATATAATGTCGAAGAGAAAAGCATTAAAAAGAATAATATTGGTAATAGTCTTTTCATGAAGATATTTTTCTTATTTAGATATGGAAAACAATGAAAAGATTAATGAGAAATAAAAAAAAGATTGATTTTGTTATACGTGGTTAATAATGAGGTGACTATCAGCTATATTAATCGCATCTGAATTTATGCTGTAAGAATTTTTATTGCATAAGAAGCTTAGGATTGATCTAATAAGAAATTGTTTAACGTCTTTTCTACGATAACCGCGGTGACCGCTGTAATAGTTTGCTACACCCTATATGTTTACCTGAATCCTGTTACCTATTTATGCGGATGCTTATAGAATAACTGTATTATCCTTGTTAGAATGACTGGCTGATAAACATTTGTAATTGAGGACCTTCGGGTGAAAAGGCACTGTCTACCCGAATGATCATCTGATTTGCAAAAATTCGAACTCCTAATCCGGCATCGTATTTCATGTCTTGGTGAAAAGTTTTCAATGACCAGTTAGGCGCAACTCTTCCTGATTCTGCAAAAGCGACAAATTGAATCCAATCAGTTTTAACATTCAGCCATTGCATAACTTTCCAGTTACGTAAAGGGTTCCACTGAGGAATCATTCTATATTCCATTGTATAAAGCCATGCTGCACAATCATTAAAACGAGCCTCCGGATAGCCTCTGAAACGGAACCTTCCTCCAAGGCATGCACCCATGAAAGGGGAGGGGCGATGCTCATATTCCGGATAATTATTTACCAATTCATAATCATTCCACCTATTCGTATAACGTGTCCAAAGGTTAAACGCTAAAACTTGCTGCCTGAGTTGAACGGATTTTACGGGAACGAAGGCACTGAAACTTCCTTCATACATAGTCCACGTCGCCGTG
>JAUZOB010000228.1 GCA_030706665.1 Bacteroidota bacterium | reverse complement strand
TCATTGTTATCTCTTGGGGACTTTTCGGTTTTTCCACAAATCTAAGAATCCAATCTGATATACACGACTTCCCTTGTATATTATATTTCCGCCTTAATTCACTATAACTGCAATTAGTGCTTAAATACTCATGCACTACCTGCCTTTTAAATTCGTCCGTGTAAAAGTTTACTTTCCTTTTCATAATCCTGTCTTTTATTTACTTTTCTTGTAAACCTATTTCAGGACAAGACATAGGTACAACCAGGTTGAAGTACCGTTCCTTTACCATTGTCTTACCTTCTCTTTACCATTTGGGTAGTTCAAGGGTTGTATAACCCCGGATTTAATAGGTTGTTGAAAAGGCAAGAGTAAAATGTACTCAATATAATTTTGTAAGATGCTGTGATCTAGAAAAATGAGGTCTTGATGACGATGGCATACTCTGATCATTTTGTACAAATGAATGCTCATTTTATCAATATGATTTGTACAATGAATAGGGTATTTTTACTATATAAATTTGATAACTAGCTAATATGAAGAAATTTGGAAGTATTGTAAAATACTTCAGCATGTTTGGTTGTGCCTTATTCCTATTGGGAGCCAATAATGGTGTTGCAGCTGTGCGTGCTGGTGTTCCTTCCTCATTAGAAGGAGAAATGATTCAAAAGGCGGAAAAAGTGAACTCGTCTGTTGCTGCTTCGAAGAAGCAACCAAGTGTGCAGAAGGCAAAGGCTAAGAGTTCGGATTCTGCTAAGCCTTATTACCGTGATATCTATCCGGATACATGGGTGGGAACTGATGCTCTTGGCAGAAAAATGCCGTTAATCTCAATGGTTGGACCTGAAAAGAAAGATCAGCGAAGAATTGTAGGTATTTTTTATATTACCTGGCATAGCGACGGATTAGCTAATCTGAAAAGTCCTTATAGTGCAGACGTGACGAAGGTGCTTGCCCAGGACCCGAATGCACGTTTAGATGCAAAGCATCCGCTTTGGACAGAAGGATCTTATCATTGGGGCGAACCTGAATGTGGTTACTTTTTAAGCAAAGACGAATATGTTATTCGAAGAGATATGTCAATGCTTGCGGATGCCGGTGTAGATGTTTTGGTAATGGATGTTACCAATGCGGTACGTTACTGGGATGAATGGGCTGTTTTATTCCCGGTGATGGAAAAAATGAAAGCAGAGGGTAATAAGGTGCCTAAATTCGTTTTCTGGGCATTCAACGGTCCTGTAATTACTGTTGTTCAGGATCTGTATGATAAAATTTACAAGGAAAATAAATATAAAGACCTTTGGTTTTACTGGGATGGGAAGCCATTGTTGCTTTATAATGGAAATCCGACTGTTGATGCGAATGGTTCGGGAGTGCAGAATCCGAATCCTCATTATGATGCTGCTGCTAAAACGGACAAGAATAACCCTCACTTTGGAGATCCTGATTTTGCATCAGAGAATTATAAGGATTATACCAAAGAGGTAAAGAACTTCTTTACCCTTCGGACCATGTGGTGGGGATATTATGAATGGGCCGGGAAACGCTTTATCGGAACAGAAGATAACTGGAGCTTCGGATACAGTATGGCCGATCCGAAAATTAAAACATTAAAACCGGAAGAGCTACTCTCTACACACAAAGGGAAATTGGAAGAAGCAGCCGTTACTCCTGCACAACATCCGGTCACGATGACTAAAGAAAATATGGGAGTAGGGAAGTCATGGTCACGCAAGAATGGAGAGCCCAAACTGAATAAATATGATCTCCCGGAACCGACCTATGTCCCATGGTTGGGTAAAACAGTTGAGAATCCTGAGGGATATGGTATCTATTTCCAGGAAAGATGGGATGACGCGATTAAGGCAAGCCCTCAATTCCTTTATATCAATGACTGGAACGAATGGACTGCCGGTAAATATCAGCCGGATGGTGGAGGAACGACTCCATGGCTGGGACGTGATAATCAATTCTTCTTTGTTGATCAATACAATTCTGAGTTTAACCGAAGCGTTAGCCCGATGAAAGGTGGATACACCGATAATTATTACATGCAGATGGCTCAAAACATTCGTCGATATAAAGGGGTTCGTCCAATTCCGGAATTGAAAGGTGTCAACACGATCAAGATAAATGGCGATTTTACCGACTGGAAGAAGGTAAAGTTAGAATATCGTGATACCAAAGGGGATGTTTTCCATCGTGATTACAAAGGCTATGGCGGAATGCAATATAAAAATGAGTCGGGTCGTAATGATATTGTTACCTGTAAGGTAGCTGTCGATGCTGAAAATGTATATTTCTATGCAGAAACTGCTGATGCGCTTACTCCGCACACCGACAATAACTGGATGCTTTTACTGATTGATGCTGATAAGAATTCGAATACCGGATGGTATGGTTATGATTTCATCATTAACAAGAAAGTGGTAGATGGAAAAACTACGATGTTGATGAGTTACAATTCCGGAAATCCGGACGATCCCTGGATTAGCAAAGAACAGTTGAAATATAGTTACAAGGGGAATATGATTGAGATTGCGGTGCCTCGTAAGCTTTTGGGCTTAAAGGGAGATGCATTTAGCTTCGATTTCAAATGGAGTGATAATCCTGCCGACCTGAAAGATCCGATCTCTCTTTGTACGAATGGAGATACTGCTCCGAATCGACGATTTAATTATCGTTGCATCTGGAAGAAATAGAATAGACAATGACTTCCGGACAGTTGGAAAATAAAAATGCCCCTCTTGGTTATAACGACCAAGAGGGGCATTTTTTTATTCGGTTATGTGGAAATTATTTCTTTTTTGAAACAAGTTTATATACAACTACACCACCAACAACTGCAACGATTACGATTGTTGCGATCATGAGTCCTGAAACGCCTCCTTCTTCTTCTGCGACTTCCGGAGTTTCTGTAATACCTGCAGTATCCGGGATAGCAGTAGTAGTATCAGTTATAACAGTTGTTGTTGTATCGATCTGAGTCTTTCCCGTTGTCCCTGTAGTTTCAGTTTCTGTTGAATCAGTCGTATTTTGAGCGCCTGCGATCGTTGCTGCCCCAAATATCAACATACCTGATAAAAGGAAGTTTAAAATCGGCTTTTTCATATTCGTAGTGAGTTATATGTTTTTATCAACGGAGGCAAAAGTAACCATTTTCCAATTATCCGGTAGATTATTTGACCTCTTTTTTCCCCTTTGTTTTGAATGTGAATTTTTTATAAATTAAAAGCATGATGAGAGCCCTGTTTGTTTATGTATAAGTATAACAGTATTTTATGTTTATGTGGCGATTCTTTTGACTGCTCTTCATGGCTTGCTCCCTCAGGTTTAATAAATATGAGGTGGATAATGAAAGAATTGGAGATACATAAGGTTTGGAAAGTATGTATTTCTTTGAACGCAGGGTGAAGTGTGCCGTGGGGGAAAATTATAATGAGTCGAGTATCTTTTTTAATGTCTCAACGGATTGCTTGATTTCAAGGAATGAGTTGTCGCGGCTGTATTCAAATTCAAGAGTGATGATTCCGTCAAATTTTTGCAGCTTTAGAAATCTTAAAGTCTCTATAAAATTGAATTTTCCGGTTCCGAGTGACACGGTATGTGCATTCATATCGTCAAATCCATTCATGTCTTTCAGGTGAAGGGATATAATATAGGCTCCCAGTTTTTGATATGCATCTGATGGGACAATTCCTGATCTCATCCAGTGACCGTTGTCGCAGCAAGCTCCGATCATCTTCGTGTGGTTTTGGAGAGCTTTTATTACTTTGTCCGGATGCCAGTAAGATGAAGGATTTGGATGATTATGAATAGCTGCTTTGATGTGGTACTGATTGCATAAATGATCAATGAGATCGATGTCTTCAGTTTGGGCTTCGGTGATAATGGTTTTAATCCCCATGGACTTTGCAAACTGAAACAGTTTTTCCCATTCGGCATTTGTATTGCAGGTTATGTCTCCATAGCTAATCAGTTTAATGCCTGATTTACGAAGCTTCTTTAATACTTGCTTCTGAATTTGTTTTGACATATTGTAATTGGTGGTCCCTTCCAGTCCTCCTCCCAGCTTTTGATTGGGAGCTGCTTCTATGTATTTTACTCCGGCTTCTTTGGCTTTATCGACAGCTTCAAAGAAAGTGAGATGATTAAACGATTGAGAATGAATTGCAATCTTCCATCGGTGGGGTGGAATAGGGGCTTCCTTGTTTCCTGCATGTAAATTTGAGGAAACAGGTATAATAAAGCATAGATTCAGAATTGCAAATAAAAGCCATTTCATGACCTGATGGAATTATGGATTTGAAGAAAGGTCTCTGACCCATATATTTCTGTAGCGGACGGGATTGCCATGATCCTGAAGGACAATGGGGAGTCTGCTTTCGTGGTATGTATATTCGGGTTTTCCAATGAAAAGAGTTTTCCCTGTAAGTTGAAAATGATTTTGGATCAGTACCCCATTGTGGAGTACTGTTACATAGGCAGGGGATTTTAGGGTCTTGTCAGGATTGAACCGAGGAGCGGTAAACAGGATGTCGTAAGATTGCCACTCTCCGGGTTTACGACAGGCGTTTACTAATGGGGCTGATTGTTTGTAGATGCTCCCTGCCTGTCCGTTGTAGTATGTTTCATTTTGATATGAATCGAGGACTTGCACTTCGTAAAGGCCCATGAGAAATATTCCGCTATTCCCGCGTCCCTGTCCGTTGCCTGAAACTTTTTTGGGACTGCTCCATTCTATATGCAATTGAATATCTCCAAATTTCTGGCGCGTATGAATTTCGCCTGTTCCCTTTGCGACTTCAAGTGTAGAGCCTTTGGTTGTCCATTTTATTTCACCGGTTGTACCTTCCCATTTATCTCTGTCAGAAGGGTTGTTGTAAAGGATGATTGCATCCGAGGGTGGAGTTGTCCCTTCTCCGGGAGTAACAACAGCAGGTTTCCTTGTCCAGTCTTCTGTGTCTTCCGGTTTTTGTGCATAACAATTTGAGGTAAATAAAAGTCCGATTATAATGAATAAATACAAGTGAGGTTTCATGTCTGATTTTTAGATTAGAGAATATGATTTTTGAAACTAATCTGATGATAAATTGATACCTTAAATGTACGGATTTGGATTTGTACAATCTAAAAACAGGACAGATTTTCTTCGATGGAACAGGAAAAACTTTAAAATTGGACCATCTGTTCAAAAAGCAAAGTGATTTTTGACAAAACGTTAATAAAATGCTAACAAAGCAGTTGATTAAGGAAAAATTAACATTCTGTGCTGAAATAATTACGCGAATGGTGTATGTGTTAGATAGTCAACTGTATACAGTATGTTGAGGAGAGGTCTTGACTTCAAAAACATGTTTGAGAGCATATTTTTTGGTGAGTAAAGGCATCTTATAGTAGGAAAACGACTTATAAAATGCTAAATTTGTATCACACCGTCGTAAAATACTGGCAAAAAATGACAGATGATACGGACACGAGGCCTGTGTGTTCTTATTTGTAAGTAAAATGCCTGATTTTGTTTTACGATATTCATTAACGGGTATTAATAGTT
>JAUZOB010000227.1 GCA_030706665.1 Bacteroidota bacterium | reverse complement strand
TTTCCAATTACAATGATCGACTCCGAACGCCCCCTATATTCCCAGTTAAGAAGAGAAAACTCAGAGTATTATAAGACATTAAAGCTACTAAATTCTTCTCATTTACCGAAACCAAATAAAAGTTCCTAAAAGATAAGTTATCGGAACAAATAAAAACATTCCCAGATTAAAAGAAGTAAAAAACAAAGAATTACTATAAGACTTCATTATTCAGTCAGTCTTGAACCAACCGGAATCAGACTTTATCAATTTCAGTAATATCGCCCTGTTTTTCCGAAGAATTATTTTCTTTGAAAGGGATCTCAACTGACACCACCATCCCTATTCAATTCTGTACTCCCTGATCAATTTACCCATTCATCATCTCTACTAACAGATTGGTTGACAATTATCAATCCATTCAAAATAAATAACTGATCCTATACTCCTCACTTCACTCTATATCGACAAAACATACCCCAACGAACGCACATCAAATCTTCACATTCTATTTCATCACACAAATCGACCAAAAGCCTAATAAATCAGCCAAAATCCACCTTCCCGAAATCTCATTTTCACTACATTCTCATTAATTCTATTAAATCATACATTTCATATTTGGAGTTAAAGAAAAATAATCTATCTTTGCACTCACAAAATCACTGCGGGGTAGAGCAGTTGGTAGCTCGTCGGGCTCATAACCCGGAGGTCATAGGTTCGAGTCCTGTCCCCGCTACTAAAAAGCCCTTTAACTTTTAAAAGTTAAAGGGCTTTTCTCTTATAGAAGAAGATCGCAATTTACGGATCAACTGGAAACTGGGATCAAGCAGGATTCCTGGGGGGATATGTATCTTCATCCATAAATAGGGATCAACGTAAAAATCTGAGGATTTCTAATATCAGGCAAAGATTTTTGAAAGTCTGAAGAGAAAGAAGCTTGTATTTTTCACACCCCTGAATTGATCTCTAAAAGCTTTGATCTTGGCATTAAATGATTCTGCAGAAGCGTTTGTACTTCTATTATCAAAGCAGTTAAGTATTGTTTGATAATGAGCTTGGATTGACCTAGCTATGGTCTGAAAAAACTCAAATGAACTTTGTTCGGATCAAGCAGGATTCTTTGGAGATTACTTTTTTATCCATAAACAGCCAATAGCCTAAGCAAGAGAAAAGCGACAGGCTCATCCTCCCCTGCAAACAGAAATCAGAGTCTCATTTTACATCAAAAATGGAAATTTAAGACAGAAGCCCGGACAATTTCATTTATCCGGGCTTCTGTCTTAAGGGAACTGATCTATTTCAACATTTTAATAAGCGGCATGAGTAATAGCAAAGACGAGAGCCCAATCAAAACAACGACCGCTGCCCAACCAATAAAGTTATTAATCGGTTTATTTACATACTCTCCCATGATCTTTTTATTATTTACAAGCAAAATCATGCAGATCAACACAACTGGCAACAGAATACCATTAATAACCTGCGACCATAAAGAAATGGCAATCAAAGGAGCATTGGGCACCAAAATAATACCTGCAGAGATCACTAATATTGAGGTATAAAGCACATAGAACTCAGGTGCTTCATCCCATTTCTTATCAATGCCGGCTTCAAATCCGAATGCTTCACAAACATAAAAAGCCGTAGCCAACGGCAAGATTGTTGCAGAAAAGATAGAAGCAATAAACAACCCAAAGGCAAACACCTGTGATGCCAGGTTACCGGCAAGCGGTTTTAAAGCCATTGCTGCATCTTTTGCCTCATTAATCTGTATCCCATTCTCGTGAAGAGTAGAAGCACAGGCAACAATAATAAAGAATGCAACCACAACCGTTGCAACACACCCGACAACAATATCAATAAGAGAATACTTATAATTCTTCATCTTCAGTCCCTTTTCTATGACTGAAGATTGCATATAAAACTGCATCCAGGGGGCAATCGTCGTACCAATAATTCCGATAACCATAGCCAGACTATCGGCATTCAGTTGCATCTTGGGATGAATGATACTTTGTCCAATTTCAGTCCAGTGAGGTTTCCCTAGAATTGTAGAAACCACATAAGTCAAAAGAGAAACACTAAAAATCAGAAATATGCGTTCTGCTATGGTATAGGTCCCTTTCACCACCAATATCCAAACTAGCATTGACACAATAGGGACTGAAATATATTTACTGACCCCAAAGACTTCCATACTTCCTGCAACTCCTGCAAATTCAGTCGTTGTATTTCCGATATCTGCAATCAAGAGGCCAATAAAAATAAAGAAAGTAATCTTTACACCTGCATTCTCACGAATCAAATCAGCAAGCCCTTTTCCAGTCACAATTCCCATACGGGCATTCATTTCCTGAATGACAACCAGTACAATGAAAGATGGAATCAGAGTCCATATTAAATTATATCCATAAACTGCACCGGCAACAGAATAAGTAGTAATTCCTCCGGCATCGTTATCAACGCTCCCTGTAATAATTCCCGGTCCAAGAATAGCGAGAAAGAATCCCAGCTTCTTAAGGAATGATTTTCTTTTTACTTTGTCTTTGAACATGACAATTCCTGCTATTTCTTATTTGTCCTTCTCTTACTTACCAAATCCTCAATAATATCATCAATCACAACCATCCCCTGCAACTGGTTACTGCTATTTACAACAGGAATTGCCAACAAGTTATATTTTGAAACCATCTCGGCTATTTCATCAACCTCCTGAGTATCGTATAAATACAATGGATCTGTTTTCATGAAGTGGCGAATCGAAGTAGTCGATTCCGAAACGAGCATGTCTCTCAACGAGAAAGTTGCGACCAACTCTTCATTGTCATCTATAACGAACATGTTATACAACGCATCCGCTTCGGGCTTCTTTATTCTCAATTCATTGAGTACCGAATCGACAGTCATATTTTCGTTAAAGGCAAGGATCTCGGTAGTCATAATGCTTCCTACTTCATTGTCATCATACTCCAACAACTCACGGACTTCCTGCGAAGATCCGGCTTCCATCTCCTTCAACAGCAATTCAGCTTTATCATCCTCAAGAGCATCAATAATATCGGCAGCTTCGTTAGCAGGCATCTTTTCAAGGAGGTCAGCAATCTTTTCAACCGGAAGGCTCTCTACGATATTAATCTGAGCATGAGGCTCCATTTCCTCCAAAACATCAGCAGCGCGTTCTTCATCAAGAGCCGCGAACAAGGATTTACGTGTTGCATTATCAAGATCTTCGATAATATCTGCCAAATCCGAAGGGTGAAGTGTATTGAGCTTGGAATAACTGGTTGAGAGTTTGATATTCAAATTTGAATAATCAATGGCCTCCATGTCATCCCATAAAATAAACTTGGATGGAAGTCCCCCGTTAAAAAGTGAAAGAAAAGCCTTAAGAGGTTTTGCTATTCCGATGCGACGAAGAAGACCTTCCATACCGACATCGACTGCAATTGCGAAAGAACCGTTTGCAATTGTTACAATCCTGACATCATTTACCCTTACAACTTTACGTCCGTTCAGATCGACGATCTGTTTATCCATGATCAGTTCAGCAAGGGGGATACTATCCTCCCTCTCTTTCGCAGGAAGTTCGTCCAACTTACTACATTCAACTTTTATCTTACCATGAATTTTAGATATCTCAAAATATTTAAAGGAGAAGTATTTAATCTCTTTATTTATTTTAAGTGCAATCCCATGAACTATGGGGCGTCGTGTAGAATCACCACTATAAACCGGTTCTGACTCAATAAGCAAATCCTTTACGAATCCAATAAGATTGCCATTCTTGTCATAAACTCTTTTACCGATAACCCGGCTTAAATAAAAGGTGACGAATGAAGTCATAAAAGCCTCCTTGCTTTTTTATGATATAGCATCGGAAGCTCATTCAAAAGGACGGGCCGCCTGACTACATCAGGATTAATGAATTGTATATACTAGGTCCGTCGTCCATTATGAAAATTAATACTTTTTTCTATGGCTGCAAAAGTACTACATTCACCTTTAAATGCAAATAGTATCCATTTTTTTTATAAATTTTAAGCAAAAAAATAAAGCCTAAACAATAGTTCTTCCTGATTTTCAGGACATTTACAGAAGACATTCCTAGCTTCTGGATCTATGATGAAGAAGTCAAATAAATGCATTCGCACTACAGCACACCAATCACATAATACTCATTATTCAGCAAATAAGACAACTCCATCAGAACATGGATAACAGTCCGGCTCACAACTACATAAGATTATCCTTATAACTTCTTCAGTCATTATTTACAAAAGAGGACAAGCTATTCTACAGCCCGCTATCCTTAAAAGCAAAACCGTACTTTCCTAACAAATCACGATAAACTGAACCTGCTATTAAATATTACTTTGTACTACTATTTATCAGCCAATTAAAGAAACTTCTTCATGCCTTTTCTCGAATATAGGGTATGAGATGAAATGAACGTAAAATACTTTAGCCATGAAAGAAAGGTTGATAACTGTGGCCATATTGCCTCTATATAAGGCACAGGTCCTAAAATCAAGGCTCGAATCCGAAGGCATCGAATGTTTTCTGCAAGATGTAACGCTCATTGAAGGTGCTCCGGCTTCCGGCATTAAAGTGAGCATAATGGAGGCAGACATGAAAAAAGCCTTATCAATAGCTGAAGAACTCTTTGGGAAGGAAAAGAGAGAAGCAATCAAAGCAGATGAGCCTCCCGTAGAAGCATCTATTCTGGTCCCGATCGACTTCTCAGAATATTCATTAACAGCTTCTCGGCTGGCAGTTGACCTGGCATGCCACCTGGATGCTAAAGTAGTTTTCATGCACTCTTTTATGACCCCCTTTACCTATGCAGTCCACTACAGTGACCATTTCATGTATGACACCAACTTTGTTAAAACCCTTCATACAATAGAAGAAAATACACAGCAGGACTTTGAATCGTTTATAGCATCCGTAAAAAAAGAAGTAGGGAAAGTACTCTGGAAAAAGGCAAGGCCCGAATACATGATTAAAACCGGGGAAGCTGAAGAAGATATCATTTCGTATGCGAAAGAACATCGTCCGATGTTAATTGTCATGGGAACCAGAGGAGCGGGTAACCGATATGGTGATCTGATCGGGAGTGTCACTGCCGAAGTCATCACCAGAGTTAAAGTCCCTGTTCTGGCTGTCCCGAAAGACTCTGCTGTCAAAACACTGGATCAGGTACACAACGTACTCTATGCAACGAAATTCGACTCGAAAGACCTTTTATCAATCGACAGACTGCTTTCTCTCTTAAGTCCTTTTGACGTCAAGCTATTCTGTGCTCATTTTGCACCGCAACCTCATGACTTCTGGGATGAAGCTAAACTGGAAGGATTAAAAGAGATGCTACATAAGAAATATAGCGAACGCAACTTTGAGGTCGCATTTATCGAAGGAGAAGATTTTCTGATTAGTATTGAAAGCTTTATCCGGGATAATCAAATCGATATCATCTCACTCACAACTCATAAAAAGAATATAATTGCCAGAATGTTTAACCCCGGGATCGCACGGAAAATGCTTTTCCATACCAAT
>JAUZOB010000226.1 GCA_030706665.1 Bacteroidota bacterium | reverse complement strand
ATAAAACTTCCATTAGAAGGACAATCTACCACTAACCACGAAAACAGATTTGAAAAAGGGTTGGCACTTCAAAAAACAATTTTCGGAGATATGATCGATAAACTATACGAACAATCACCCAAAAATCAGTTACACTTCCAGCACTTTTTGTCAGATAATTGTTTTGGCGATTACCAGACACGAAACGGACTTGATGTGAAAACCCGTGAACTCCTAACATATTCAATGCTGATCAGCATGGGAGGTGCCGAATCGCAGGTAAAAGGTCATATCAGAGGGAATGCGAATGTGGGCAACAACAAACAAACATTAATCGATGTCACCACACAACTTTTGCCTTACATAGGGTATCCGCGGACATTAAACGCTCTGGGTTGTCTAAATGAAGTATTGCCCGAGCCTTCAAAATAAATTTCATCAACAAAAACAACAAGCGATTCAACTACCAGAATGTACTTTTAGTTATTGTCTGAAAAACGAGAATACGCAATGAAGTAGCCGGAATTTCTAACGTCTATTGATAAGTTGGAGTTAAAAATCTGTCTCATTTTTATGTGGCATATAATCACAATTTTGGATCGCCCCAACACTTGATAATTGAGCCATTAAACAAAGTAAAATGAGCCGCAGGAGAAACCACTTCCTGCGGCTTTCTTTTTACTATTGCAAAGTATTTCTACTTATAAATAAACCTGTTGAATAAATTGAAGGAGATATAAAAATGAAAGGAAAGAACTCTAAATGTCTTATTGCTTTTTACTCACGTAAAGGCAATAATTATGTTGGTGGAAGAATAGTCAATCTTCCGATCGGCAATACTGAAGTGGTTGCTAAACAGATACAGGAATTGATCAATAGCGATTTGTTTGAAATTCGTACTATAAAAAATTACCCGACAGATTATACTGAAACGACTAACGTATCGCGCGATGAACTGCACAATAATGCCCGACCTGAACTTGTAGATTTCGTGAACGATATAAACATCTATGATGTTATTTATCTGGGTTATCCAAACTGGTGGGGAACAATGCCAATGGGGGTATTTACCTTCCTTGAATCGTATGATTTTAGTGGCAAAACAATCATCCCTTTTTGTACCCACGAAGGTAGCGGATTAGGAATCAGCGAACGAGATATTAAACGTTTATGCCCCAACGCAAATGTAGAAAAAGGAATTGCTATAAGAGGCGGAAACGTTCAATCAGCCAAAAGGACATTAAAACAATGGCTTTCAAATTTCAATTGAATCATTATACAATATTTTTATGAAAACAATAAATAAAACAAGAATTTTAGGTACCAATGGACCGAAAGTATCGGCAATTGGGTTTGGTTGCATGGGATTGAATTATGCTTATGCGCAAACTTTAAACAAAAATGATGCGATTACACTATTACATTCTGCGGTGGAAAGAGGAGTGACATTCTTTGATACGGCTGAAATGTATGGTCCTTATACAAACGAAGAAATTGTTGGAGAAGCTCTGTCTTCAATTCGCGATAAAGTAGTGATTGCGACAAAATTTGGAATCGGATTAAAAGACGGAAAGCAGATTCAGGATAGCAGACCTGAAAAAATCAGGGAATCGGTAGAAGGTTCGCTCAAGAGGTTAAAGACTGATGTTATTGACCTATATTATCAGCACCGGGTAGATGCGAATACACCAATTGAAGAAGTTGCTGGAACGATTCAAGACTTAATAAAAGAAGGTAAAATCAAATACTGGGGACTTTCTGAAGCAGGTGTGAATACAATCCGGCGTGCACATGCGGTACAACCGGTTACCGCTGTACAAAGTGAATATTCTTTATGGTGGCGTCGGCCGGAAGAAGAATTGATCCCCACTTTAGAGGAGTTAGGCATAGCACTTGTACCATTCAGTCCGCTCGGCAAAGGTTTTCTTACCGGTAAAATTAGCAAGGATGCTACCTTTGGCAACGGGGATTTCAGAAATATTGTTCCTCGTTTTAATGCGGAGAATCTTGCGGCAAACCAGAATTTAGTTGATTTATTGACTCGGGTAGCTGTCGAGAAAAATGCCACCCCAGCTCAAATTGCCTTAGCCTGGTTGCTTTATCAAAAACCGTTTATTGTACCTATCCCCGGAACTACTAAATTACACCGACTTGAAGAAAATATCGGAGCAGCTGCCGTTGAACTGAATCCTGAAGATTTGGAGAAAATAAAGGTTGCTCTTGATTCGATTAAGATAGCCGGTGATCGTTATCCGGAAGAACTTGAAAGACGAACCGGATTGTAATTTGAAAAAAATTCCAAAAGAATATTGATGGGGATTGGAGAGAATTAAACATTTATCCAATCCCCTTTAAATACGCCATTTCCAAGTCTTTACAAAAACTATAAATATTTTGCGTCAATATTATCAGGATCAGAGGATTGAAACAAATATGAAAGAATTTAAGCTGAGGTATTTCATCTATATTTACCGTTGATGAAAGAAACCTGCTGTGCAATAAACAATAAGTCAAAAGATAATATGAATCATATGAGTGAAAAGAAAGATATTATTCCCGAAGGGAAGCAGGATATTTTTCAATCATTAGCAACCCAAATTACCGGAAATATTTGGATTGATGGATTATTTGGTATTGAAAAGGAAAACATACGCGTTGATAAGGCCGGGAATCTGGCGCAGACGCCACATCCCAAAATATTCGGGAACAAGCTGAAAAATCCGTTTATTACTACTGACTTCTCGGAAAGCCAGATTGAGATGAGAACTCCGCCACTATCCGATATTAAGCAAATGCTGGGATTCCTCGAAACAGTTCACGATGTTATCAGTCTCGAACTAACGGAAGAATATTTATGGCCGCAAAGCATACCACCAATTTTGCCTGAAGACAAATACATTCCCATCGCACAATATGGAGAAGAAGACAAGGAGGCCCAACATTACAGGGAACTTTTAGCTCAAAAATATGGTCCTAAAAAACAATTATTTTCCGGCATTCATTTTAACCTCTCTTTTAGCGAGAAGTTATTGGAAACACTCTATGATTTAAGTAATACCGCTTTAACATTTGACGAATTTAAAGACAAAGTATATTTAAAAACTATACGCCAGTTGCTAAGGCTGCGCTGGCTTTACATTTTACTTTACGGAAGTAGCCCTGTAGTGGATTCTTCCATGGAGCTAAGATGCAAACTTACGCCGGATAAAATTGACAGGCACATAATTGGCCTATCAATCAGAAATAGTTGCTACGGTTATCAGAATATTGAAGAGCTTTACCCTGATTACAGTTCTGTATCCAATTATAAACAAAGCGTTGATCAAATGATACTGGATGGGAAACTTAACTCGTCCAAAGAATTATATTCTCCTGTAAGGCCAAAATTCATCAAAAGCCCTGATCATATTTCGTATATAGAAATGCGGTTTATTGATATTGATCCGTTAACAAAAGCAGGGATAACAGAAGAAGCCTTATACTTTTTGCATGCATTGGCATTATATGGATTACTGACAGAGGAACCCGATTCATTTGATGAAACAGTCCAATCTACTGCTAATACTTATCACGGCTATGTGGCACTTTATGGTTTAAATTCTACTCCATTTATCCATGAGCAATCGAAACAATACATAGATATTTGGGCCGAAGCCATACAACATGTCCAATCCATTGCCATGTTAATGAAGAAAATTTCAATCACTGAATCCGAATATTTCAAGGCCATTGAACGTGTAGTTGTATTGGTAAAAGATCCCGCTCGACGACGTGTATATGACGTACTGAACGGCATTTTTAAAAATGGGTATATTTCATTTCACTTGAAGCAGGCACGTATGTTTCTTAAAGAAAGTCAGCAAAAGAGTTACAACTTTATCGGACTGGAAGACATGGAACTTTCTACGCAACTACTTTTGCGTGAAGCTGTAAAACGTGGCGTATCATTCGAAATACTGGACCGGAAAGAGAATTTTATAAGGTTAGAACAAAATAAAAACATTCAGCTGGTAAAACAGGCAACAAAAACTTCATTGGATAATTATGCCAGTATCCTGGCTATGGAGAACAAACTGGTGACCAAGAAAATATTGAACGAAGCTGGGATTCGAATACCTAAAGGTTCGGAATATACCAATGCCGCAAAAGCCAAGGCTGATTTTGCCCTTTTTAAAGGGAGGCCTGTGGTTATAAAACCTAATCAAACCAACTTTGGGATTGGCATCACCATCATTAAAAAAAACTTCGATGAAATTATTTTTAACAGAGCCATTGACATTGCTTTTGAAAATGATACAACTATTCTCATTGAAGAATTTATTGAAGGTAAAGAATATCGATTTTTTGTGATCGATGGTGAAGTTGTAGGTATTCTACATCGTGTGCCGGCTAATGTAACAGGAGATGGACAGTTATCCATTAGGGAACTGATTCGAATTAAAAATCAGGACCCTTTACGAGGAAAAGGATATCGAACTCCACTAGAGAAGATTCAATTGGGCGAAGCAGAGGCTATGTTTCTCAACTCTCAACATAAGGGTTTCGACTATATTCCCAAGCAAGGTGAAACGGTTTTTCTGCGTAAGAACTCAAATATCAGTACAGGTGGGGATAGTATTGATTATACTGATGATATTCCCGATTCGTACAAGCAAATAGCAGTCCATGCGGCCAAGGCGCTAAATGTTAAAATAACCGGACTGGATATGATCATTAAGGATTATACCCGGGAAGCCACATCTAACAACTATGCCATAATCGAACTAAATTTTAATCCGGCAATCCATATTCATTGCCATCCTTATATAGGTAAAAACAGAAAGTTGAATGAAAAGCTAATGGACGCGCTTGGTTATAAAATGGAATTCTAAAAGCCACATTTATCAGTCCGATCATTGCCGAAACTTTAACCAATGGAATGCTTCGGGATTGTTACTTGTTTATCCTAACTAGTTTCTTATTATTATTCCTTTCATCAACACTCTCCAATCGCATCTCTTTGGAGGTTAACTTCTTAATATTGTATTGACCTGTGAATGGATCGCTCTCCTTTCTATACATATTGTCTTTGTAAATGGTTAATACCTGTTTGTCAATACTGACGATATACTTGCGGTAGAATGTGCTGTCTTTGGTTGAAAGTGCATTATAATTACAGATGGAGCAGGTATTGTCATTATTAAAAGTATACTCCACCCCTCCTTCCATTACAATGTTGGGGTCGTCAAATGCTATTAACCATGTTCCTTTTAATTGGTTGATATCTATTTTATCATCGTCGCTACAGTTTACCAAACTAATTACGGAAAGGAATACTAAGAATATTCCAAATAAACTTGTTCGTTTCATAATTATTCTGTTTTTATAGTTGTGAATCCATGTTCTCTGTTTAAAAACCATTGATTACCATTTATACTTTAGATTATTGTCTTCACCTACAACAATTTGATCTCTCATTCCCATAAAAGTCTTTCGCACGTCGTAAGCAAATGACATAAGAATGTCGTTTACCGGACTTTCTTCAATAGACGTTTGTGCGATATGGTGGATGATTTCATATAATTCATTT
>JAUZOB010000225.1 GCA_030706665.1 Bacteroidota bacterium | reverse complement strand
CTTCAGCCTATACTTATATCCATGACTTTAATCCGAATTATGAATACAATGCTCTTGCGGGTGATCCTCCGGCAATGGAGCGTAAAGTAATTCGTGGAGGTTCATGGAAGGATATTAGTTATTTTCTGAAGGTTGGTACCCGTTCTTATGAATATCAGGACTCAGCAAAATCATATATCGGATTTCGTTGTGTCAGATCTTCATTTGGTAATCAAAAACGATAATTTAAAACCCTCTTTAAAAATACGTCAAAATGAATAGTACTGAGTTTATGCAGACCAAAAGCTGGAAGAGTTTTATAGGTTATGTATATGGATGGGGCGCTTCTCTAGTCATAATTGGTGCCTTATTTAAACTTCAACATTGGCCATTTGCAGGATTATTCCTTACATTAGGACTTTGCTCTGAAGCAATTATTTTTTTCCTTTCAGCTTTTGAACCCCCAATTGAGATACCTGAATGGTCAAAGGTTTATCCACAGTTAAGAGATGATTATGAGTTACTCGATGAAGATGAATTTTATCCGGCACCTGTTCGTCCTTCGAATAAGATAGGAAACAATCAGTTTAACGAGTTACTTGAAAATGCAGATATTTCACCTGAGTTATTGAATAAGCTTAGAAAGAGTCTGACGGATTTAACGAATACGGCATCCGGCTTATCGGATATCTCTTCTGCTAAATTGGCAACTGATTTATATGTCAAAAATATGACAGCAGCATCTGAATCAGTAAACAATTTTACAGAGGTTAACAATAACGCTGGAGATTCGGTACGCAGCTCTGTAGAAAAGCTGGTCGAATCATATTCATCGACTACAGATGTATTGACGAATACTGGTAAGACATTAGGAGATTCTTATAAGAATCTGTCAGAAAAGATTTCTTCTAATCTAAATAAAATAGATTCCAACTCGAAAGATTACAGTGATCAGTTGGATAAGTTGAATACGAACCTGTCAGCGTTGAATACGGCTTATGAACTTCAGTTAAAAGACTCCAAAGATCAATCTGAGTTATCAGGGAAATATAATAAAGATCTGGATGAATTGAGTAAAACCGTGAATGAAACAATCAGTCATATTCGCCAGTACCAGGAACATTCACGTAAAATGAACGAAAATCTTGAGGCCTTGAATTCTGTTTATGGGAATATGCTTGGTGCCTTGAATCATAAACCTAAGAAATAAAGCAGCGGTCGGACTATGGCAGCAAAACTGTGCCCGGAAACACCGAGGCAGAAAATGATCAATATGATGTACATTGTGCTTACTGCAATGTTAGCACTTAATGTACCGACCGAGATATTGGATGCATTCAAGATTGTTGATTTAAGTCTTCAGAAGACAATCCACAATTTTGAAATGAAAAACAATCAGATTTATAACTCTTTTGAAATGTCTTATATAGAGAATCCCGGGAAGGTTAAACCCTGGAGGGATAAAGCTCTGCAAGTCAAATCAAAGAGCGACTCTTTGGTATCTTATATTCAGCAGGTAAAAGTTATGCTCGCTGAAAAAAGTGGTTGTGTGTCAGTTAATACGGCAAAAGGTGAAGGTCTCACAAAACAGGATGCATATATCCTTGGAGTGAAAGGCGATACGATTAGGATAAAAAAGCAGGATGATATGAATATTCCTGCAGAAATGATGCTTACTGCAGGGAAAGGCAAAGAATTGAAGAAGAAAATTAATGAATATCGTGATTTTCTGCTTTCTTATATTGATGCGAAAGATGTTCCGGTAAGCCAGACTATAAAAAACAGCCTGGACACATCAAATCCGAAAGTTAAAATCTTAGAAGGAGGGGAGATTCCACGATGGGAAAATGTCAATTTTGAAAAGAAACCTTTGGTTGCGGTTATGACACTTCTGTCGAAAATGCAGATTGATGTTCGTAACTCTGAAGCTAATGTAATAAACTACCTCTTTAGCAGAATTGATGCCAGTTCTTTCAAATTTAATAAACTGGAAGCAGAAATCGTTCCGAAGTCAAATTATATATTGGCAGGAGGAAAGTTTGAAGCGACAATATTCCTTTCGGCTACAGATACGACTCAGAATCCGGAGATCTATGTAAATAATCAACCGCTAAAAGTAGTCGATGGAAAGGCTGTTTATTCGGCAAGTGCTTCTTCAACCGGGATAAAACAATGGAATGGATATATTCGATATAAGACCGCTTCAGGAAGTGTAAAAACTTATCCTTTCAAAGGGGAATATGAAGTCGCAAATCCGAGTTTCTCAATCTCTCCGACCAAAATGAATGTGTTTTATATGGGAGTTCCAAATCCTGTATCTGTATCGGTCGCAGGGATCTCAATGAAGAATCTTCGTTTTGAAATGTCCAATGGGCGTATTGAGAACAAGAACGGACAGCTTTTTGCTTACCCTGGTTCTGAGGACTTGAGCGGTAAAAAGACGATTGTTTCAGTACTTGCAGTGGTTGACGGGAAAGCTCAGAAGATGTCGATGCCATTCCGGGTTAAACATGTTCCGGATCCTATCCCTACGATTGCCGGTCGTTCGAGAGGTTTTATCCGTAAAGAAGAACTGGCATCTGAAGATGGGATTTTTGCTGAGCTGAAAAACTTTGACTTTGATCTTAAATTTAGAGTTAATCATTTTAAGGTAACGCTTCCTGCAAGTTCTGGTATGGTTCATTCTATTGATGTCGAAAGTAATCGTTTCAACTCAGAGCTACGTGATCAGTTCAGACGATTAAAGCCTGGGAGCAAGGTTTTTATTGATGAAATAACGGCTAGGGGGGAAGATGGTTCAAATCGTGAACTCGCACCTATAAGTTTCCAAATTAAATAGTGAATTATCATGAAAAGGTTAATTGTATCATCTCTATTAATTGCATTCGGTATTGTTGGTTCTTTAACAGTCAATGCTCAGCAATTAGATCAGCTTTTCAAAAGGGAGGACAGTCAGAACCGCAAGCCGGTTTCTCTTCCCGCAGTACGTGAGGCTGATATGATATGGTCGAAGACTGTCTGGAGAATTATAGATCTTCGTGAAAAGATGAACCAGCCTTTATATTATCCCGAAACAGAGGTTGATGGAAGAATTAATTTGATCAATCTTCTGATGAAAGGCATAAAAGATGGTACTTTGACTGCATATGATGCCTCCGGAGATGAAGAGTTTAAGACTCAGATTACTTACGATCAGGTTAAAAAGATCTTTGGTGCTAAGAAAGTTACCAAAAAGGTACGGAACTTTGATACCGGAGAAATGGAAGACCGGGTTGTTGAAAGTGAAATGAGATCTGATGAAGTAAAGCAATTCTGGCTTAAAGAAATCTGGTATTTTGACAAACAGTTATCGTCATTGCAGGTTAGAATATTGGGAATTTGTCCCATCCGTGAATATACCAAAGATACAAATGAACAGACCACCGAAGCAGATGCACAACAAGAAGTGCTTCGTACTCCGGTATGTTGGATTTCGTATCCTGCAGCCAGACAACTTCTTGTTAATAACGAAGTTTTCAACCCAAGGAATGATGCTCAACGTTTAAGCTATGACGATCTTTTCATACAGCGAAATTTCCAAAGTTATATCGTAAAAGAATCCAATACATACAACAATCGTCCGATTACTGCTTATTTGTCAAGCGAAGAGGCAATGTATGAATCAAAGAGGATTGAAGACGAGATCTTTAATTTTGAACAAGATCTTTGGGAATATTAATCTTAGAAGGAAGATATTTTTCAGGAGGCTGTTTCTAATTGATACAGCCTCTTTTTGTATTTTGATTAATAGGATGATAGCTTTCAGTATGAAATAAATTCTTAAATTAGGAGCGATTCTTTTTTAACGGATGAGGTTTCTCAAATCAATTATAATATTTTATACTGAGAGACGTTTTATATCATTGTCTTAGACTGTTATCTAATTCCAGAGCTAAATTGAGAATATGTTCCGACTATTATCTAGAGTACTATTGTTTCTAACCTGCATTCTCACTTTTGTTGCATGTCATAAAAGTGGCGAAGATGTTTCTGATCCGAATCAGAAAAGGCTTTGGTTTGAACCTGTACCTGATGGAATGGTATATATTCATAATGGAAGCTTTGAAATGGGGAGTGAAAGTGACGACCTGGGGGAGAAGGGGGCAAATCGTACAGTAACAGTTGGTTCTTTTTGGATGGATGAAACGGAAATTACCAATAATCAATACCGACAATTCACCAATTGGGTCAGAGATTCTATCGCCCGTTCTATTTTAGCCGCTAAATTCCCTGAGTTTTTGAAGGAAGATAAGGCTGGAGATTCAAGAGACATTCAGCCTTCAGATATAAACTGGCAGCAACCGGTCAATTGGAAGAACAATGAATATAGAGAAGCTCTTGAAGAAATGTATCTCCCGGCAAAAGAACGATTTCATGGAAAACGGGAAATCGATAGCCGAAAATTGGCATATGTCTTCTGTCATCTTAATCTAAAAGAAGCAGCGCGACGTTCAAATAGTTACAATTACGATACAAAGTCTTATTCAGGGAAGATTATTCGCGACGGGAAAGAGATTCCAATCACTGACCGAAGTGTATTTATGACAAAGGAAGTGATTCCTGTATATCCAGACACCCTTTGTTGGGTACGTGACTTTGCTTATTCTTACAATGATCCAATTACTAAATCTTATTTCTGTCACCCCGCTTTTAAAGACTATCCAGTTGTAGGAGTAACGTGGAAACAAGCAAAGGCTTTCTGTGATTGGAGAACCAATTTGAAGAGTCGGTATCTAAATATGAAACGGGTAAAACGAGGAAAGCTTGCAAGATTCTTTCGAATGGGAATGAAAGATATTATGGAAACGCCTTTCCATGATTATCGTTTGCCAACGGAAGCAGAATGGGAATATGCAGCACGGGGAGGATTACAGAGCAATCTTTATCCATGGGGAGGTTATTATACCCGCATGCAACAAGGATGTTTCCTCGCTAACTTTAAGCCGCTACGAGGGAGATATAGCGTAGATAATCGTTATAGCTGTATAACAACCCGTGTCGGAGAATATGACCCCAATAATTATGGACTCTATGATATGGCAGGGAACGTGGCAGAATGGACGAATACTGCTTATGATGAATCTTCTTACGGTTATATGAGTGATTTTAATCCTGAAATTGAATACAATGCTAAATCCTCAGATGCACCTGTTTTAAAGCGTAAGGTTATACGCGGAGGTTCATGGAAGGATGTTGAAAAATTCATTCGGGTTTCGACAAGATCCTATGAGTATCAGGACTCTGCTAAATCATATATTGGATTCCGTTGTGTGATGTCTTCGATGGGGACTTTCCGGCGACATTAATAGTTCTTGAATGCCATCAAGAGAAAATTAACTACCTCTTTAATCCGGTCCTGGATCATTAAATTTGACACAGAACGGTTCTCTTAGAGCAGTAGAAGACTATAAAATAAACCACACTCTCATTGAAAAGACCCTTCTTATTCAGCAGTATTGGGTAGTTTAAACAAGTAAAAGCGATACTATAACAACTCCGGACTTAGTTTCTGGTACTTTATTTCCACACCCGAAGG
>JAUZOB010000224.1 GCA_030706665.1 Bacteroidota bacterium | reverse complement strand
GGATGGGATTGTGCACCCGTTGTACGCGACCGAAATATGGGACTCTATCAGGATGTATTTATCGAAGCAACGGGTGACGTTGCAATCGAAAATCCATATGTCGTAACAACATTGCCTCTGCCCGACACCACTCAGGCAGATATCCGAATCAAGGCAGAATTGAGAAACACTTCAAACAAAGAGATTAAAGGCTTTCTTACGGGGAAAATAGACTTAATCAGCGATCTAGTCTTTCCATCCTACACCAAGCATCTCGGAGGCTCTATGCCCTCAATTCTTGTAAAAAAAGAAGTATCGCTAAAAGCCAACGAGACAAAAGAGATTCAACTGAGCCCCGAAGAATTCAAAGCCCTATTGGTTCACAATCCATATCTCTGGTATCCAAACGGCTATGGCAAACAGTATCTGCATAAATTGAAACTCACCTTTGAAACAGCAGGAAAATCATCCGACATAAAAGAAGTAACCTTTGGGATTCGGCAGGTAACCAGCAACCTAAAACAAATCGGGAACGACTATGGGCGCGTCTTCTATGTAAACGGGAAACGAATCTTCTGCAAAGGAGGCTGGATACAACCCGATCTGCTTCTTGACATGAACAGGAAACGTGTATTTGATGAAGCCCGGTTAATGGCTGAAGCGAATGTCAATATCGTAGGATGCGAAGATGCGCCCTCACCAATGGAAGACGTTATGGAAAGCTACGACAAATACGGACTCATGTATTGGGAAGTCTTCTTCCAGTGCTGGAGAATGTATCCGGGCAATGAATCAGCCCACAATCACCTGGATCATCAGCTTGCGACCAACGAAGTAAAAGACATCATGAAAAGATACCGGAATCATCCCAGCATAATTGCATGGTTTGCCGCAAACGAAGTAATGGTGGATGAAGATTTGTACACCTCAACGCGAAAAGCAGTAAAAGAACTGGATGAAACACGACCTTTCATCCCAACAACCAGCATCGATTGGGATGCAGAAAAACTGACCCCCTATTTGAAAGCTGATTTACCGACCGGAACGACCGATGACGGTGCACCGGACTATAATTGGAATCCGCAACCTTACTATTTTGATAAAATAAGGGAAGTTCACAAACAAATGTTCAGAAATGAACTTGGAGCTCCATCAGTTCCAACTTATAGTAGTTTAAAGAAATTTATCCCGACCGTTACCCTCCCCCAATCACCGGCATCAAAGAACCCGATCTTTCCATTAGACAGCATCTGGGCGGAACACGGAGCCTGGGACGGACCGAACTATTGTTTCAGAGCTTATGATAATGCTATCCGTACCCTTTATGGCAATCCCACGAGTGCCGAACAATATGCGATGAATGCCCAATATGTCAGTGCCGACAACTATCGTGCGATGTTCGAAGCGGCCAACCACCGTATGTGGGATATCACAAGCGGGGTTATGATTTGGAAACTCAACTCTTGCTGGCCCGATGTATGTTGGCAGATTTATGACTGGTACCTCAACCCCAATGCAGCTTACTATTTTGCCAGGAAAGCAATGGAACCAGTGCATATTCAACTAAATGCCAATGACCGGAAACTCTCAATCATTAACGCAACACATAAGAAGCTGCAAAATGTAGTCGTAACAGCCAAGATGATCGATCTCGAAATGCAAACAAAATGGACATTTACCGATACTCTATCTGTTGATGCCGACTGCTACAAAGAGAGCGTAACGATTCCCAAAATCTTACCAATATCTTCCGTCTATTTAGTAAAACTAGAGCTCAAAAAAACGGATGGAAGCCTCATTTCGGATAATCTCTACTGGTACTGTTCACAACACGAGGATTTCTCGCCTCTTACAACTCTAAAGAAAGCTTCTCTGACCAAGGATATAAGTATTCAGGAAACCGGGAAAGAATATAAGATAACGGTAAGGCTCAACAATCCAAGTGACAAACTATCTTTCTTTAATCGTTTGGTTATTAATAAAGGAGATACCAAAGAAGAAGTACTCCCCACATTCTGGAGTGATAACTTTGTAACCCTTTTCCCGCATGAAGAAAAAACCCTCACTGCCATCATTGCGAAGGATGATTTACAAGGCCAAAAGCCAGTTGTTGAGATAGAATAACAAGCACTTAAAGTCCAGGAAGGAATAACTCCGTTTGACCAAACGGAAAAAACATCTGATAATTTAATGAAGCCAGCTTTGTAAAAACAGGCTTCATTAAATTATTTATTTTCAAATAGTTTTAACAAGATCCCTTTATTGGGCAACTCCTGTTTCCATATCAATAGTGACGTTATTATCAGGCGTATTAATATCCGTCCAGAGAGTACCCAAAACCATACTTAATGTGCCGGATTTGTCAACCGCATTTAGATAATTAATTTGGTCAATTAAATCAGGAGGCATCACTTCGTCGCCTGCAAAATGAGCCATTGCTGCAGCTTTAAAATATGGAGCGAAGGTCTGGGCATAGTTTGCCGGAACACTATATAAATTCGTTAAGAGGTATGTGAAATACCCGTCGAGGTGTTCTGACAAGAATGTTTTTGCATAAAGATCAAATCCCGGCCCCATTAAGTTTGTAGTATTTTGTGATTCAAAACTATATTTATTTCCAGTTATAGTAAGCATCCGATAGGTGCAGGGATAAGCAACTGTTGAACCGGTTTCCACATCAAAAATAAATTTGCCGTTATATTCTTTTTTAGTAATGTCGTTGGCATGGTAATGTCCGGTCAAAATAATCTTCATTCCGGCATTCATTAATTCTTCAGCTGAACTTTCCGAATCGTCAACTACATAACCAGGATCAATTTGTTCCTGACCATTAAAATGTTCAATCAGTCCATGGTGCATCATTCCAATTACAGTTTTTCCTTTACTTAGAGCAATGGCCAACTGTTCTTTTACCCAACGCATCGTTTCAGGTTTAATTACTCCCCCAACAATGCTTTTAGTCGTATTTTGATAATACTTGTTTGCGTCAATTGTTATTACCCAAAGGTCCTTGATGGGTTCATTGACATAGCTTAATGAATTCGGATCCCTGGAAATTGCATTATTGAATCCAAAATTAGAGTATATGAATGGAATTCGATCAGCTTGGATACTGGGATAAGGGAATGTCGTACTTTTAAAGTATAATACGGATTCCGGATTATTAACATCATGATTTCCCATCGTAACCAGAACTTTAATTCCATGTTTGGTTAATTGCCTCAGAACATTGGAAACGGTTATATGACTGATTATTTCTCCATCTTTAGTCAAATCGCCGGGAATCAACACCAGATCTGGTTTTTGTGCAATAATTTTATTGACAGTAGCTTGAAGAATCTTTAAACTTAATTCCAAAAGCTTTGGATCCTGGGCCAGATACGCCTGAAAAGCAGGGCCATCTTTCATCAGCAGAGACGGATCCATAACATGGATATCCGATAGAATTGCAATCTTAACCCCGTCTTTGACACATTTACTGTTTAAACTTATACTTTTTAGACTGAGCGATTCATCTGAATTATTATTGAAATTCAAATCATCCTGACAAGAATAGAAGAGGGTTAAGAAAAACAGAGAAACAAAAATATATAATGCCTTCATAATAAATTATTTTAAAGGTTAAGTTGTGTCAGCACCCTCCGTTACAATAATTTTACTGTAGCATTAATCTCCTAAGACAGGATGAGGGTCACACAAGGGAATATGTGATTTTTAGAAGGCTTTTGCTGAAAAGCAAAAGTTTAAAATTTGGAAGGAACGGTTTGCACTCCATTTCCAGGGGTGAAACCGTAAAAACATCTGGTGGTGTCATACCGGGTCGTTTTAGGGTTAATACCGTTTTCAGCAAATAAATGCATCTAACGTTCCAATCTCTTTCCTTCAATCCAACTACTCATTTTGGAGTAATCCTAAAAACTATTTTTAATTACGAGAGTAAGGAAAAATTATTTACATCTTTTAACATGTAAAATCTCATTTTTTCATTAAGACACACAAAAACAACATGTTATATTCGTTCACATTTACTATAGAAGACCTTCAAATGCCTGCCTCCTTAATGGAGTGTCCGGACCACTTCCATTAAAGGCAGTCAAAGCAAATTCAATCAGCACTTCATCCAGTCGGAATTTTCAGGCTGAATACTCATTTGCCAAAGTGTGAAACCTACATCAAAGTCACTTATGGTAAAGGGAAGGCTAACAAGATTGAAACAACAGAGAATATGCGGTGAGTTTTTAGACCAGTTATCGTGACAAACGGGAAGAGCACCCGTCTGCTATAATGGGATGCTCCTTTTCACCGGAGCAATCATACAGATCCACATATCTGTAATTTTTTTCAATACGTCAAAGAGCGAATGTAAAATGAAAAATCCATCTCCACTCCAAACTTTGACAGTCCATGAATCAAATTACAGCAACATTGAAGTCATATCGTTATCTTATAGTTTATTAATCTCTTTGTACAATTTTCATTTCACTCCTATTAAATTAAAAAAAAGTAGTCTGTCGCCCAAATTTATCTCTCTCTTTTCTGTAATAAAAACGACATTATATTATTCGCAACTATTCAGGTGCCTAATAAAGGGTCATGAATAAATATTACTTTGACCAGCGGTTCAACCACAAATGGACAAAGGAATTGAAATCATTACTAAAAAAGGCCATTTGCCTTGCTAACTGTAAAAAGCAGTTTTCAGCTTATCGTACCGCTAATTGATCTATTTTTTGTAAATTAGTCAATCATAATTTTTTACTCTAGTATCTCTATATGGGGACATGAGTAGTTACAAAAATAAAGGCAACTATGCCCGAAACTCAAAACATAGAATATAAATCCGTTTGGAGAGATGAATACTTGAAATGGATATGCGGCTTTGCTAACGCACAGGGCGGTACAATTTTTATCGGCAAGGACGATAACGGTGATGTAGTTGGTCTAAAGAATGCCAAGAAACTATTGGAAGACCTGCCTAATAAGATTACTACAATTTTGGGTATTGTTGCCGATGTCAACTTGTACCAAACTCCGCAGGGCGAATACCTTGAAATTGTTGTAGAGCCGCAACCTAATCCGGTAAACTACAAAGGCGAATATCACTTTCGTAGCGGTTCTACCAAGCAAGAGCTGAAAGGGGCTGCATTGAATAAATTCCTGTTGCATAAATACGGCAAAAAATGGGATAGTGTTACAGTTCCAAGTGTTCAGATTTCAGAATTAAAACAGGAAACCTTTGATTTTTTCAAACATAAGGGAATTAAAGCAAAACGCCTGGATGAAAAGTGTCTAAAAGAATCCACGGAACAGTTACTCAATAACCTGAATCTAATTGAAAACGGCTATTTGAAGCGGGCTGCATTATTGCTTTTCCACCCTGACCCTGAAAAATTTGTTACGGGAGCATATATCAAGATTGGGTTCTTCAGAACAGAAAGCGATTTGCTGTTTCAGGACACCATTCACGGGAACTTATTTGAGCAAGTCGAAAAAACTATAGAATTGCTTTTTACTAAGTACATTCGGGCAATGATAAGCTACGAAGGAATTTCTCGTGTAGAAACCTACGAATATCCCATAGCGGCTTTGCGTGAAGCACTTCTAAATGCCGTTGCGCATAAAGATT
>JAUZOB010000223.1 GCA_030706665.1 Bacteroidota bacterium | reverse complement strand
GGGTTCACATTGAACATCTCCGAAACTTCACCGATCGAATAATAAAGCTTTTCTATTTTTTTCTCTCTGTAAGGCACAGTGATCAATTTAAAGATTAATCAAAATAAAATGTCATTTAAGGGCTTCCTGGTGGATAATTCCCCATGTGAAACAACATGATCTGTCAGAACTTCCTGCTTTAATCGGGTTGTTTTTGGTGATGGTTTCATCTTGAAATAACATTCCGAAACAAGAAAGACGGGACAAATATGTCTTTTGTTTTGTTATAAGCGCAAAATTTATAAGAATTTAAATACGCTTAGAGCAAATTTAAGTAAATCGGCTAACTTTGCAACAATTCAAAAATAAGGATATTCCGTGAACGGAAAAAGTAAAAATGTCAGACGGCAGGCGAAAAATTGAGACCGGGTGACAAAACGTTTTCACGGGGATTAAATAAAACAACTCATTAAAGAAAGTTATAGACGATTATGAATTCGAGAGAAATCAGGAAAGCATTTTTGGATTTTTTTGCTTCTAAGGGTCATCATATTGTATCTTCGGCCCCAATGGTCGTGAAGAACGATCCGACGCTCATGTTTACCAATGCAGGGATGAACCAGTTTAAAGACTTATTTCTGGGGAACGAAGCTGCGAAATATACGCGTGTTGCCGATACTCAAAAATGCCTCCGTGTTTCAGGAAAACATAATGATCTTGAAGAGGTCGGTCACGATACTTACCATCATACCATGTTTGAGATGCTTGGAAACTGGTCGTTTGGCGATTATTTCAAGAAAGATGCCATCGATTGGGCTTGGGAATTGCTGACTGGGGTCTACAAACTGGATAAGGATCGTCTTTATGCCACCATTTTCGAAGGAAGTGCATCTGACAATGTTTCGCGCGACAACGAAGCTTTTGAATATTGGAAAAACCACCTTCCGGAAGATCGGATTATCTTAGGAAACAAGAAAGATAACTTTTGGGAAATGGGTGATACCGGTCCCTGTGGCCCGTGTTCTGAAATTCACATCGATCTTCGTGATGACGAAGAACGTGCAAAGATCCCGGGACGTGAATTGGTGAATCAAAGTGATCCGCTGGTTATCGAAATATGGAATCTGGTATTCATGCAGTTTAACCGTAGGGCGAACGGGTCGCTCGAGGAACTTCCTGCGCGTCATGTTGACACCGGAATGGGATTCGAACGTCTTTGTATGGCTATTCAGGGGAAAAAGTCAAATTACGATACCGATATTTTCCAGGATATAATTGCTGAAATCTCCTCGATCTGTGGCAAACCATATGGTCAGGATGAAAAAGTAAGTATTGCCATGCGAGTAATCGCTGACCACCTTCGTGCGATCTCATTTGCAATAGCCGACGGACAGCTTCCGTCGAATAATAAGGCCGGATATGTTATACGTCGTATCCTTCGCCGTGCTGTTCGTTATGGATATACCTTCCTCGAAATTCATCAGCCATTTATTTATAAATTACTCCCTGTACTGATTACCGACATGGGCGAAACTTTCCCTGAACTGGGCGCACAACAGGGGTTGATTCAAAATGTAATCCGTGAAGAGGAAGAATCTTTCCTTCGCACTCTCGAAACAGGTATTACCCTACTTGACGAAATAATGGCTAAAACCCGTAAGTCCGGCCGTACTGTGATTACCGGGAAAGAAGCTTTTACCTTATATGATACTTTTGGATTCCCGCTTGACCTTACCGAACTGATCCTGAAAGAAAACGGGATGGAAGTTGATCATGAGGGATTCAAAAAAGAAATGGAAGAGCAGAAGAATCGTTCGCGAAATGCTTCGGCTGTTGAGACAGAAGATTGGGTGGAAATTCGGGAAAGCGAAAGCACCGAATTTGTCGGTTACGACACACTTGAAGCTCCTGTACGCATTACCCGCTACCGGAAAGTAACCCAGAAGAAAAAGACTTTCTTCCAGCTGGTATTTGATCGCACTCCTTTCTATGCCGAATCAGGTGGTCAGGTGGGCGACACCGGAACCCTGGAAGCTGACGGACAGAAGATCCGGATTATAGATACCCAGAAAGAAAATAATCTGAGCATACATATCGTTGACAAATTACCAGAGCACCTTGAAGTCGAATTCATGGCAAGAGTCGATGAAAGCCGCCGTCGTCAGACTGCGAACAATCATACTGCCACTCACTTGCTTGATTATGCTTTGCGTAAAGTACTTGGAACCCATGTTGAACAGAAAGGGTCACTGGTGAAAGATGAGGCTCTTCGTTTCGACTTTTCGCATTTCCAGAAAGTTACTGCCGAAGAACTTCAGCAGGTTGAACAAATCGCAAACAGCATGGTCCGTCAGAACCTGGCTCTTGACGAGCATCGGGCAATTCCGATCGAAGAAGCTCAGCAAATGGGTGCAATTGCATTGTTCGGCGAAAAGTATGGCGACTTTGTAAGAATGGTCAAATTTGGTGAGTCTGTTGAGCTTTGCGGAGGAACTCATGTTCCTGCAACCGGACAGATCGGACAAATTGTAATCTTGTCAGAAAGCGCAATTTCTGCAGGAGTGCGACGTATTGAAGCTATCACAGCTGATAAAGCTGAAGAATATATCAAAAGCGGATTGAAACAACTGGCTGATGCAAAAGCGCTGTTGGGCAATCCGAAAGATCTGGAAAAGGCTGTTGCCGACCTGTTGGATGCCAATGCTAAATTACGCAAGCAAATCGAAGGATTTGAACGGAAGGCAGCTCTGGAGGTAAAAAAAGAACTGGTAACCAAAGTCGAATCTTTGAATGGAATGAATGTTATTCTGGAAAAGGTTGCACTGGATTCGCCTGTGGCAATCAAAGACCTGGCTTACCAGTTGCGTGGAGAAGTCGAGAATCTGTTCCTGGTACTGGGTGCCGAAGTAGAGGGGAAAGCCAGTCTGACTGTGATGATCTCCGATAACCTGATTCAGGAAAAAGGATTGAATGCCGGACAGATCATCCGCGAAATCGCCAAAGAAGTACAGGGTGGAGGTGGAGGTCAGCCTTTCTATGCCAATGCCGGAGGGAAAAATCCTGCCGGAATTCCTGCCGCTTTGAATAAAGCTCGTCAGTTGATCGGTCTAAACAACTAGGATGTTGTTTTACCCTTGCTCTACCGTTCCTTTACCCTTCCTTTACCCTATTGGGTAGAGCAAGGGTAAAGGAAGGGTAGAACAAGGGCAGGAAAAGTTGGACGATGTTTATGTTTTGTGCATTCGATATTTAGCAATGCCGTCTTAACGTGTATTCGGCTTGCATCGTCTATTGCAATTGTGTGTTGTACTTATAGTTTAAGAAAATAAAGTTCAGAGGTTGACCCGCAAGGTCAGCCTCTTTTTTTATATGTATTCCGGATTTAATTGTTATTATGAATATTTACCATAGATATTGTATTGCTTTTTAATGATATTCCGTTAACTTTAACGGTCGCCAATTTGGTATGAAAACTATCATCGATTGTGTGAAAATTCTATTTTGTCTAAATAATATTTACCAAAAACTAAAGTTATGAAGAAAATTACACTGGCACTTGTTTTTATTATTGCGATGGCATCTTTTTCCTTTGCTCAGAAATTTGGATTTAAAGGGGGAGTAAATTTTTCAAAGCTTGATGTGTCTTATCAGGGATACACTATGACCTCGAAAGCAACAACCAATGCAGAAGTGGGGTTTATGAGTGATTTTAAAATAAATGACTCTTTCTATTTCTCCCCGGAACTGTTATTTGTACAAAAGGGCGGCAAGATTGGAACAGTTGAACAACATTTCGGATATATAGAAGATCGGATGAACTTGACCCTGAAGTATGGTATTGATAAGGCGTTCTTGTTTGTTAAATCCGGTCCCTATGCAGCTGTTGGTGTTATTGCAAATAATGATGCAAAATTTGGCACAGACCTTAAACGAATGGACCTGGGTTGGGGCTTTGGTGCCGGAGTGGAATATAGTGTAATTCAATTGGGTTTCAATTATGGGCTTGGCCTCTTGAATGTCAATACGGGAAACGATGGAGATGTTAAGAATAGGACGGCTTCATTTACACTCGGGATATTCTTCTGAGCACTTAACTTTCATTCATCATATAAATTCAAAGCTGCGATCTTCATGAATGATGTGAATGTCGCAAATGAATGATATAAAAGGCCTGTCCAAAAGACAGGCCTTTTATATCATGGTACTTTTAAACTGCTATAAAAAGTGGAAGTCCTGGTAGAATTGCGGCTTATAGTAAAATAGAACAATACAGACCTTCTAAAAAAGTAATTTGGTGATTTCATGTGCTCCTTTTTTCAAAAAGTTAAATAAATGAGAATTGACGGAGTATAAATGCGAAATAGGTAGTATTGGAAAGTGAATTGGGAAATTTATAAATATATTTAGTTCTCAAATAGTTCTTATCAGTTACAAAATATCAGGACCCGATCTTTATGTGTCGAATAGACAAGAGAGATTGTATGCAATGAATTGTTGTGCCTAAGATTATAAAAATGGTATGTGCTTCATTTGCTGATAAAGCTGCAGATTTTTGTACTGTGTGTTTTTTGTTTTTTATAATAAGTAAAAAAAGATAAAGCAATGCAACAAAGGAAATTATTCATTTTGTACATTCTTTTAATTTGGTTTGTGCTGTCATTCATTACCAATATACTTGGTCCGTTGATGCCTGTCGTCATAAGTAATTTTTCTTTGAGTCTGGCAATGGCGGCATTTCTGCCATTCTCATTTTTCCTGGCATATGGAATCATGTCTGTTCCGGCCGGATTTATGACCGAACGATATGGCAGTAAGATTTCAATGTTGATTGCTTTTTTGATGACCTTTATCGGGTCTGTCATGTTTGCAGTCTATCATGTATATGCTGTGGCATTGGCATCTTTGTTTATTATTGGCTTGGGGATGGCCATGTTGCAGGTTATTATAAATCCACTGACGAGAGTTGTAGGAGGAGAAGAGAATTTTGCTTTTTATGCAGTTCTCAGTCAACTTGTTTTTGGAAGTGCTTCATTTATTAGCCCGTATGTCTTTACTTATTTAATGCAAAAAGTTCCGATTGGATCCGGAGATCATAGCGGGTTCATTACAATATTAAGAAATCTGGTCCCTGCAAATCTGCCGTGGATTTCACTATACTGGTTGTTCTCGGTGGTCTTGTTCTTTTTGTTGCTGCTGACAATATTGGTGAAGCTTCCTAAGGTTGAATTGATGGAGGATGAAAAGGTGGGGACTCTCGACAGTTACAAAGAGCTATTGAAAGATCGGGAAGTCATTCTCTTTTTCCTGGGAATTATGGCATATGTGGGAACAGAACAGGGGTTGGCGAACTGGATGTCTAAATTTCTGCAGGTTTATCATGGCTATAATCCGGAAATTGAAGGTGCTGCATCTGTTGCCTGGTTCTGGGGACTTATGTCGATCGGATGTGTCCTGGGATTGGTCTTGCTGAAACTGATGGATTCAAAACGTGTGTTAAGGATCTTTACTGTTTTGGCTTTAATAACTCTCGTCTTTGCCTTGTTCGGATCGTCAATGATTTCATTGTGGGCCTTCCCTGTGATGGGATTCTTTCTTTCGGTTATGTATTCCATTATATTTTCCACTGCATTAAATTC
>JAUZOB010000222.1 GCA_030706665.1 Bacteroidota bacterium | reverse complement strand
CGAACCATACATCCGGCAACTGTACCGACTTTAGTGATCTTAAATGCTTCGACAACTTCAACGGTGGCAACAATTTCTTCTTTGATATCAGGAGAAAGCATACCCTCCATTGCAGCCTTGATTTCTTCGATTGCTTTATATATAACCGAGTAAAGACGAATATCGATCTGTTCTTTCTCTGCTAATTTTCTGGCACTCATTGATGGACGAACCTGGAAGCCGAGGATAATTGCATTCGATGCAGTTGCAAGCATAACGTCTGATTCGGAAATCTGTCCAACGGCTTTGTGGATAACGTTAACCTGAATTTCGTCAGTAGAAAGTTTAATGAGTGAATCAGACAGTGCTTCGATTGATCCATCCACGTCCCCTTTAACGATAAGGTTAAGTTCCTGGAAGTTTCCGATAGCAATACGTCGGCCGATTTCATCAAGAGTAATGTGTTTCTGAGTTCTCAAACCTTGTTCACGTTGGAGCTGTTCGCGCTTATTCGCAATTGAACGAGCTTCACGCTCATTTTCCATTACGTTGAACTTATCACCTGCCTGAGGTGCTCCGTTCAGACCAAGAATCAGTACAGGTTCTGAAGGTCCTGCTTTGGTGACACGTTGGTTTCGTTCGTTGAACATTGCTTTTACGTGGCCAAAATATTGACCGGCAAGGATCATGTCTCCGACTTTTAAGGTACCAGCCTGAACAAGGATAGTAGCGACATAACCGCGACCTTTGTCCAAAGAGGATTCGATCACTGAACCGGTCGCCCGTTTAGACGGATTAGCTTTCAATTCAAGTAATTCAGCTTCAAGGACGACTTTTTCAAGAAGTTCCATTACGCCAAGTCCTGATTTTGCAGAGATATCATGAGACTGGTACTTTCCGCCCCATTCTTCTACAAGCAGGTTCATATTCGCAAGAGCTTCTTTGATTTTGTCAGGATTTGCTCCTGGTTTATCAATTTTATTAATTGCAAAGACGATGGGGACACCGGCGGCCTGAGCGTGATTGATTGCTTCAATGGTTTGAGGCATGATGTTATCGTCAGCAGCAATAATAATGATGGCAATATCAGTTACCTGAGCTCCACGGGCCCTCATTGCAGTAAATGCTTCGTGACCTGGAGTATCAAGGAAAGTAATTCTACGTCCACTTTCAAGGGCAACACTGTATGCTCCGATATGTTGAGTAATACCTCCGGCCTCTCCTGAAACGACATTTGCCTTACGGATGTAGTCAAGGAGAGATGTTTTACCATGGTCAACGTGTCCCATGACAGTAATGATTGGAGGTCTTGTGATCAGATCTTCTTCATTATCATGTTCCTCTTCGATTGAATCTTGAAAGTCTGCGCTTACAAACTCTACTTTGTAGCCGAACTCATCAGCAACGACAGAAAGGGTTTCAGCATCAAGTCGTTGGTTAATTGAAACGAACATCCCAAGGCTCATACAAGTCGCAATAACCTGAGTGGGCTGTACATCCATCATTGTAGCAAGTTCGTTAACCGAAACGAATTCGGTAACTTTCAGTATATTTTTTTCTTCGTTGATACGTTCCTGTTCTGCAGCCAGTTTTTCACTGACAGCCTGACGTTTCTCACGACGATATTTAGAACCTTTTGATTTTGTTTTAGCAGTCAGACGAGCCAACGTGTCTTTAATCTGTTTCTGTACGTCTTCTTCGTTGACTTCTTTTTTGATCAGTCTTTTCTTCTTGTCAGCAGCAGAAGCGGGAGTCGGTTTTCTACCTGCTTTTCTGGATGCATCAGTTGCTAACTTGATTGCTGCCGGTTTTCCGTCAGGAGAAACGTTAACACGCTCTTTGTCTTTGGGAATTCTTTTACGATGTTTTTTCTTAGCTCTTTCGCTTTCTTCAGAAGATGAAGTGGGGGCACCCGGGGCACCAGGTTTCTTTTTCTGAAGTAGGAAGTCAATTTTACCCACAACAACCGGAGGGGCAAGTTTGGTTACTCCTGGAGTAAAGAGGTCGTCTTCTTTCGGTGCTTCGTCCTGAGTCGCATGTTGTCCTTCAGTATGAGCTGCTTTAGTAGACTCTTCACGTTGAGTGCGAATGCGTTCACGACGTTCCTCTTCTTTTTGTTTTTTGCTTTTCTTGGCAGGCCTTGTTTTTTGGTTAAGGCTCTCTAGATCGATTTTGCCTACGACTTTGATTTCGTCTTCGATTTTAGGTACATTGGTCTCAATAAATTCTGGCACGCTTGGTGTTTTTTCTTCAGCTTCTTCAACTTGCTCTTTTTCAACAACTACTTTTTTATGTGGATGAGCCTGTTTGTCTTTTTGACTAACAGGATGAGCAGGTTTTACCTCGTTCTTGGGCATAGAAGAGGTGAGGGGCTGTACTGATTTTTGTGATTTATGATCGGGTTCCTGAGTTTGTTTTTGTTCTGATTTAGGCTCAACTTTGTGTTGATGTTTAGGCTCAGGTTTTTGTTCTATTTTTACTTCAGACTTCTGCTCCGGTTTTGTTTCTTTCTTCTCTACGGATGACTCAGAAGCAACAAATGCAGGTTTTTCTTCGACCTTCTTTTCTTCGGTTTTTGTCTGTGATACAGCAATTGGCTCAACTGCTGGTTTTACCTCAGGAGTTTTAGGCTCTTCTTTCTGTGGTTTTTCTGCAATTACTTCTTTCTTCACTGGTTTGGTTTTTGCAGATTCTTCGTTTACAGGTGCTGTTTTGGGCTTTAAGTTCTCAAGATCAATTTTTCCAACGACCTTGATTGTTTCCTCAATGACAGGGCGATGTGGTTCTTCAGATAATGGAGCCTTTTCAGGTTCCTTTTTAGGAACAGTCTTTTCGGGACGTGTTTTGCTGCTTAAATCGGTGATCATTACTTCGTCTTCGTCCGATTCAACCGCTTCAACGTCACCTTCACGTTTTAAATCTTCAATTGAAATAGATTCATTTTTCAATCGATGAGTGCGAAGATTTAATTTTTCGGATTCTTTTTTAAGGTTTATGTCGCTGTTATATTCTTTTTTCAGCATAGCATAAGCTTCATCCGAAATTTTATTATTTGGATTCGATGAAATCTCAAAGCCTTTTTTGGTTAGAAAATCAACTATGGTAGAGATACCCACATTGAATTCTCTTGCTACTTTACTTAATCGCTTTGTCTCTTTACCTGTCATATTGCCCTTTCTTTCTTTAATATCCAAAGAAAATCAAAACCGCCTAAATATTCGCCATATTTTTGAAAAATCAGGTTTAAATAATCCTTTGTTAACTATAAATCAAAAACTTATTCAAATTCAGTACGAAGTATGCGTAATACTTCGTCGATTGTCTCCTCTTCAAGATCTGTTCGTTTGATCAGTTCTTCCCGAGGAATGCTTAAAACATTTTTCGCAGTGTCACACCCAATCTTT
Source organism: Bacteroidota bacterium (assembly GCA_030706665.1). Lineage (GTDB taxonomy): Bacteria > Bacteroidota > Bacteroidia > Bacteroidales > Prolixibacteraceae > JAUZOB01. The sequence goes on along the minus strand of JAUZOB010000222.1, from coordinate 2,236 downwards.
TTCAGTGCATCAATAACCCATCCTTCGATTTCATCTGAAAATTCTTCCAGGTTAACGTCTTCTTCATCTTCAGCGACTTCGCGATATACATCAATCTCATAACCGGTTAGCTGGCTTGCAAGTCGGATATTTAATCCTCCTTTTCCGATTGCCAAAGAAACCTCTTCGGGACGAAGGTATACATCTGCTCTTTTTTCAGCTTCATTCAACTTGATAGAAGAGATCTTTGCCGGGCTAAGGGCACGAGATATAAATAGCTGGGTATTGTTAGTGAAATTGATAACATCAATGTTTTCATTCCGTAATTCGCGAACTATACCGTGAATACGCGATCCTTTCATCCCAACACACGCACCTACCGGATCAATCCGTTCATCATATGATTCAACTGCAACTTTTGCTCTTTCTCCCGGCATACGTACAATCTTCTTAATGGTTATCAAACCATCAAAGATTTCGGGGACTTCCATCTCAAAGAGACGCTCAAGGAAGACCGGAGATGTACGGGATAAGATGATTACCGGATTATTGTTGCGAAGTTCTACTTTATAAACAACAGCACGGACTGAATCGCCTTTGCGGAAGTAGTCACTGGGAATCTGTTCTGCTTTAGGTAGAATAAGTTCATTGCCTTCATCGTCGAGGACTAGAAGTTCACGTTTCCATATTTGATATACTTCGCCGGTGATTACCTCTCCGATTTTTGTTTTGTATTTAGAATATATATTGTCTTTTTCAAGCTCAAGAATCCTTGCAGCAAGGTTTTGTCTTAAGTTAAGAATTGTTCTTCTTCCAAAGTCAAATAATTTCACCTCATCCGAAACTTCTTCTCCTACCTCATATTCGGTATCGATTTTTTTAGCTTCGCTGAGTGGAATCTGCAGGTTGGGATCCGAAAACGCTTCGTCTTCAACAACCTCTCGGTTACGCCAGATTTCAAAGTCTCCTTTGTCGATGTTAATAATTACATCGAAGTTTTCATCAGTGCCAAATCTTTTTTGGAGCACACTACGGAAAACGTCTTCTAAGACACTCATCATTGTTGCCCGGTCTATATTTTTCAGCTCTTTAAATTCTGAAAAGGTGTCGATCAGATTCAGATTGTCCATTGTTTAATTATTTAAAGGAAATAATATTTTTTGCTGTTTTAATTTGATCAAAATTTAGCTCTACGTTTTTTGTGACGAGCTCTTTTTTATTTTTACCTTCAACTTTTTCACGTAGGCTATATTCAAGAGTGATTTTTATTTCGTCAACACTCTTCAGTATTCCTTCGTAATGCTCACCTGTTTTTGTAACGATTTCAATCTCTTTACCCAAATTTTTTGTGTATTGTCTTTTCACCTGAAAGGGTTGCCCCAGTCCTGCAGAAAAAACATCCAGAGAGAAATCTTCTACTTCACGATCAAAGCTACCTTCGACGCTACGGCTTATCCGAACACAATCATCGATGCTGACACCATTGTCACCATCGATAATTACAGTAATATGATTGCCTGTGCCTACTGATACACTTATCAGGAAAAGCCCTTCTGTCATCTTTTCCTGAACGATCTCAAGGATTTGTCCCTTTGTAATCATAGTATAGTTAATAAAATAGGGGACATCTTGTCCCCTACAACTGGTCTTTTTTCTCGCAGCAAAGATATAACTTTAGTTTTAATTGACAAAACAAGTGCATTAAAAATCAGCTTTTTGAAAAAAAATGAATGGCGCGATCAAGGTATTTCTTTTGTATAGTTACAAGTAAAATTTCTATTTTTGTCGTCTAATCCTTAAAGATCAAGGGGTGAGAATATCAAAAACGAATAAAAATAAGATTGTAAATGATCCGGTATTCGGATTTATCAATATAAGTTCGGAAATTTATTTTGATCTAATACAACATCCATATTTTCAAAGACTCAGAAGAATCAGACAGTTGGGGCTGTCCTTCATGGTTTACCCTGGAGCAAATCACACTCGGTTCGAGCATGCCATGGGGGCCATGCATCTTATGACTTCAGCTCTTTCGGCCTTAAAAGGGAAGGGGCATGACATTACTGATGAAGAAGCAGAAGCTGTTACAATTGCAATTCTCCTTCATGATATTGGGCATGGCCCATTTTCACATGTATTGGAAAATAGTATTGTTGAAGGAGTTTCACATGAAGATCTGTCAACTCTTTATCTGGAAGAACTGAATCGGGAATTTGACGGACGTCTTTCCATGGCTCTTGATATTTTCCGGGACAAT
>JAUZOB010000221.1 GCA_030706665.1 Bacteroidota bacterium | reverse complement strand
TAATCGAATGTTGAATCAAATAGAAATAAAAACACAAGAAAGAGATCGTGCCGAAATAGAATTAAAGAATTTAAATGATTTGCTGGAAGAACGAGTCAGGGTAAGGACACAGGAACTTGCCCATGCCAATAAGCTCCTTAGTTTGTACAATGAAAGTCAAAAAACAATTCTTGAAAATTTACCATACGGTCTGATGCTGATAAATCAAAAGCAACAGATTATCGAGATTAATCAACCGGCGCTCGATCTCCTGGGATATCAGAAAGATGAGCTCCAAAATACGAAATGTAGTCTTTTAGGATGCAACGGCAATAGTACCAATTGCTTACTCTATTCTGACGAATTAAATCAGATTAGTCATGAAATTCAACTCCGCAAAAAGAATGGAGATCTCGTTACCGCATTAAAAAATGACTCACCAATTATATACAACAACGAAACAATCATCCTGGAAACGTTTGTTGATATCAGTCAATTAAAAGAAACAGAAAAAGAATTAATCAAGGCAAAACAAAAAGCAGAAGAGTCTGATCGGTTAAAATCGTCATTTTTATCAAATATATCACACGAAATACGCACTCCTCTTAATTCAATTATCGGATTTTCACAGCTCCTTTCTATCACAAATGAGTTCTCACTTCAGGATCGTTCAAAATACCAATCACTAATTCGAAACGGTGCAGATGAACTGCTCGCTCTTATTGACGACATCATTGACATATCCGAATTGGAGTCATCTCAATGTAATATCCGCAAATCAAATCTCAAATTAAATCTCTTAATTGACAATATTCGGCAAAAAACAGAAACAATAAGAAAAATTTACAACAAAGAATATTTAGCAACCCAATACAACATCGCCCCTGACTTAAAAGATTTGACAATACTGACAGACCAAAAAAGATTCACCCAAATAATAATGAATTTAGTCAGCAATGCGTTAAAATTCACCGAAAACGGATCTATCAATATCTCTTTTAAAAGAATGGAAGAGAACGAGCTGCTATTTAAAATTAAAGATACCGGAATTGGGATCGATTCGAAATATCATGCTCATGTTTTCGAACGCTTTTTTAAAATCGAAAGCGGAAAAAACAAATTATATAGAGGCTCCGGATTAGGATTAGCAATATCAGCCGGATTAGTCGAACTCTTGGGAGGGAAAATATGGTTAGAATCTGAAGCCGGGATCGGAACAACATTCTTTGTAATACTACCAATTGACTCTAAGCCAATAATCACACGTCAACGAGCTATCTCCCTAATCACCGATGCTATTAATGAATAAAAAAGATAAGGGCAAAATCATCCTGTTTAAGACGACTACGATTCTTCAAAATGCATCGAAACAAGGGGAAAACAAATAATTGAGTTCCGACTAAATGTCATCAGACATTTAGATCAATTCATTAAAATTTTATAAAATATGGGAGTAGATGTAAGTATTTCAAGGCAAACAGAAGACAGAGTCCCAGACTAAAAACCGAAACAAAAAGTCTGAGATATCTGGGAGTCTTATTAATTTCAAACCATTTTGCAGCAACCATTGCACCAAGCATGTTTCCTACAGCAAGAATCAGACCGATAGCAACATCAACCTTCATATTGATGAAGAATATCACCAAGGCACACGCTGTAAAAATCAATCCCAAATAAACTTTCAGAGCATTCGCTCTTTCCATGTTATGACCGGAAGCAATTACCAGCATTGCCAGAAAAAAGAATCCTACGCCTACTTGAATATATCCTCCGTACACTCCAATCAGAAAACATATAATATTCTGAACTACCGGAAATTGCGCTTGAAGTTTATCAACAAATGTATTAATCCACTTCTCAGGTTTGAAAATGAAGACAAAAAACATTACAAATAACACAATTCCAATAACATATTCCATTATCCGATCTTCGGTATTAACAGCCAAAACAGCACCGATCAATCCTCCTATTGCTGTCGGAAGAGCAAATTCAGAACCAGCATGTGTATCCAGTATTTTCCTCTTTTTATATGCAAAAACCCCTACAAAATTCTGGACCAAGACGCCCACGCGATTTGTTCCATTTGCAATTCCTGCGGGTAAACCCAAAAACATTAAAAGGGGAAGAGTTAATAAAGAACCACTCCCGGCAATTGTATTTACAAAACCGGCAATAAATCCGACCAGAATAATGGCGGCAAGAGTAATATACTCAATCATAGCCCAAAATATTATAGCCTAATAAGAAACAAATATCAATTCCACATAATTAACGGTCTGCAAAGTTATGAAATAAACCTTGCAGACCGTTTTCTAAATATATAAAAGTAACAATGATTTTACCAAGCGAATAATGGATAATCCTTCATCATCTGTTGAACCTTTTCACCAACCGCAGCAATAGATTGATCATTATCGACATTTCCGATTACCGCATCCATAAATTCAACAATAACCGGAATCTTATCTTCCTTAATTCCTCTTGTTGTAATTGCAGGAGTTCCAACTCTGATTCCTGAAGTCTGGAAAGGAGAACGGCTATCAAACGGAACCATATTTTTATTAATTGTAATATGGGCTTTGACCAATGCATTTTCTACCTGCTTTCCGGTAACATCCGGATATTTGGTTCTCAGATCAATCAACATTGAGTGGTTATCAGTACCATCAGAGATAATTTTATAACCCAAATCCATAAAAGCCTGAGCCATTACAGCTGCATTCTTTTTCACTTGTGACTGATAGACTTTATATTCGGGTTCCAAAGCTTCACCAAATGCCACTGCTTTAGCTGCAATCACATGTTCTAATGGTCCTCCCTGCATTCCTGGGAACACAGCTGAATCGAGCAACGAAGAAATCATTCTGACTTCTCCTTTTTTTGTTGCTATTCCCCATGGATTTTCAAAATCCTTTCCAACAAGGATAATACCTCCACGAGGCCCGCGTAAAGTCTTATGTGTTGTCGAAGTAACAATATGAGCATATTTCAATGGATTCTTTAAAAGCCCTGCAGCAATCAAACCAGCAGGATGTGCCATGTCGATCATTAGAATAGCACCGATTTTATCAGCAATAGCACGCATGCGTTCATAATCCCATTCACGAGAATACGCAGAAGCACCTCCGATAATTAACTTCGGTCTTTCTTTAAGGGCCAATTCTTCCATCATATCATAATCGACCATGCCGGTACTCTCTTTTACCTGATAAGCAATCGGATGATACAACAAACCGGACGAATTAACAGGAGAGCCATGTGACAAATGTCCACCGTGAGCTAAATCCAAGCCCATGAACGTATCACCAGGTTTGAGAACAACACTCAGGACAGCAGCATTAGCTTGTGCTCCGGAATGAGGCTGTACGTTAACATACTCACAATCGAATAATTGTTTTAACCGATCGATAGCCAACTGTTCAGCCAGGTCTACAACCTGACATCCACCATAATAACGATGCCCGGGATATCCTTCTGCATATTTGTTCGTCAAGCAAGAACCCATCGCTTCCATAACCTGATCGCTCACAAAGTTTTCTGATGCAATAAGCTCAATTCCATTGAGCTGTCGCTGATGTTCCATTTCGATAATATCGAAAATCCGAGTGTCTCTTTTCATCTGTTTTGTGTTTTGAATATATTGACGCAAAGACTTGTATTCTGATTTCTTTATTAATTGAAGACGGTAATTAATAGTTGATTCTATCACTTTTTCACCTGCCCAAAAGTAATACTTTTCACGGTGGAGTAAAAGTCTAACCTATCATTTTGTTATTTTACCCCTTAACCTTAATAACAGCTTAAAGCAAATATTTCTTTTTGATTAAAATCAATGTCAGTCTATAAATCAAAATCGTCTTATAGAAATAATATTGTACATTTATCAGGCAACAAACCAAATTATTTAACAAAATGAACTCAACTCAAAACATCCGTCCACCATTTTTAACCGCTTTCTGCCTGCTAAGTTTCATTGGAAGCGGATTCTCTGCAATATTTCAAATACTGGTTATTATTTTTCATAACAAATTTATGCAGTTTGCCCATCAATATGCATTCCAAAGTTCCACCAGTCAATTTTCATTTTTCATTGCAACAGCACTCTTTATGGTTATACTTCTCTCCTTCCTGGGAGCTTTCGGAATGTGGAAAATGATGAAAATTGGTTTCTATATTTATATAGCAGCTCAATTCCTCTTAATCTTATTACAATCACTTAATCCCAGCGGAATAACAATTTTAAATCTGAGTGCTACAATCGTATTTACGGCAGGATATACGTACTATTTCAGAAGAATGCATTAAAACGAACAAGAGTTCAATTCAATCAGAGTAAACTCTTGTTAATTATTTTAATTCTGAAAAATGTAAATATCATCTCTATTATATCATTATAAAAAGACCTTATAAAAGTCCTCTTTCATAAAGGATTCGGACGTGATTCAATCGTCATTTCGATATAGAGACCACGACTGAACCACGTCTAAAGGACGAACGAAGTATAGTGTTGATCACTTTTTGATTACTCGATGAAACATTGCGTTTCATTTTCTAAAATAAAATATTCTGATGCCGACCAAAAACAAAGCAGCTGAAATTACAATGTAATTTCAGCTGCTTGAGTAAGGTTTCGGTTAAGAACCATCTGCTATTGTTTGCGCAATTCACTATCGTCGTAATCCCATTTCAGAACGGTTGCTATCACCGGCACAATTTGTGCAGCCATCTTTTTTTGTCCCGAATAATTTGGATGCTGATCCGAACCTAAATCCAGTTCACCATCAATCAATGCCGTTGGGATTCCGACAAAATAAAGATTGCCATCTTTGTTTAAGACCTTATTATCCTCGACCATTTCTTTCACATATGAATAACAAGGCTCGTCGAGAATTGGTCCTGCCAGACAAAAGATTGGGATTTCCCCATAAAACGTTCTGAGTTTTTTAATCAATTCGGTATAGGCATCTTTAAAAACAAGTTTATCAGGATAAGGATGAGTTGAAAAATCATTGGTTCCCAGATTAATCACCAAGGCCTGAGGTCTATCTTTCGTTACATCCCAACGCAGGACAGGATCAGTATCCAAAGCCTGTTCTATCCGTCCTGGCATTGGTGTAATCTTTGTCGAAACTTTAGCGGTATCTCCATAATTTCTGACTACTCCAAGGCCCGAATGCGCCAATATGCAAAAATCGGCATTAAAAGCCCTTGCTACAATTGAAGCATAGCTTTTAAAGTTATTTTCTGTTTCAGGTTTAAATCTTTCATGTCTATCCTTCCCTTCCGTACCATATCCGCAAGTAATCGAATTTCCTATGAATTCTATTCTCCTTAACGGGATATTACTCCAAGGGAATACCTTCGCCTTTTTATCAATGTAAACTCCGGAAAATATAGTCTGTCCCATTCCTCCTTCGGTCCGTTTATACAAAATACAGGTATGTTCTCTTTTCTTCAATTTTTTAGCGACCCAAATAACAGAATCTTTGGTTGAAGAAATAACCTGCGCAGGTAAATCATCGATAAATACATTAAAGAAGTTACGTTCTCCGCCATTCAGATGAAAGGCAAGACTTTTCCCTGTAAATCTGAAGCGGATCTGTGTCCCGGACCAATCATACCGAACTTGCTTATTATTTGAAAAATCAAAACGTCCGACATAGTTTAGGGCTG
>JAUZOB010000220.1 GCA_030706665.1 Bacteroidota bacterium | reverse complement strand
ATCAGGATAAGGATGAGGCCCTACGACCGATCCAATGATATAAAAAGTGTTTTCAGGATGATTGATCCAATCACGGATAGCTTCATTGGTTGCATCTTTCAGCGTTTTATTTCCGCAAGTCGCTGCTTTGACTTCCGCACCGAGCATCCGCATTCTGGCTACATTCGGAGCCTGCCGTTCGATATCGGTTTCTCCCATATAAACCACACAGTCTAGTCCCATCAGCGCACAGACCGTTGCGGTTGCCACACCGTGCTGCCCTGCTCCGGTTTCGGCAATGATACGGGTTTTATTGAGCATCTTTGCGATCAGGATCTGACCGATCGTATTGTTGATTTTATGCGAACCGGTATGGTTAAGATCTTCACGTTTCAGAAATACACGGGTGTTGTATAATTCACTTAAACGTTTGGCCGGATAAAGAGGAGAAGGCCTCCCGACATAGTCTTTCAACAACCGGATATATTCGTTTTTAAATTCGTAAGAATCTAATATCTTCAGGTAGTTAGCCTTCAACTCTTCTACATTGGGCCTCAGCATTTCAGGAACATAGGCTCCTCCGAATTCGCCATAGTATCCATCGTCGCTTACCTGATAAGGCGATTTGTTATTACTCATAATCTTCAGTTCTTATGATTTTTATAAAATCTTCTAATTGCTTTGCATTTTTATATCCCGGCTCCGTCTCGAATTTACTGTTTAAATCCAGGGCATATGGGACCGGGGTTATCATTTTCTTCAGGATTGCCGCATCATCCGGACCGATTCCCCCACTTAAGAAGAAAGGTTTTCCAAAGGTAAGATCTGCAAGCAGTGACCAGTCAAATTTCTTCCCGCTTCCCCCAAAACCGGCAGTAGCAGTATCGAACAGAAACCAGTCAGCACAGTCAACGTAAGGAAGGATCCGTTCGCGACGAATCGTGTGGTCAATCCGGAAGGCTTTAATAATCCGAATGCCCTGCTGTTGCAGTATTTTGCAAGTTTCGGGCGTTTCATCCCCATGCAACTGGACCAGATCAAGATGATATTTGCGGACAATTTCTGCTACTTTTTCAGCAGTTTCATTGACAAAGACTCCTGTTTTTTGAATGGCAGGATCGAGTGATGCCAGATCGTCAGGGGTAAGTTTTCCGACCACATATCGCGGTGAACGGGGATAGAATATGAAGCCCAGAAAGTCGGGTTTCAATGCCGCCACTGCATCCAGATTCTCGCGATTACGCATTCCGCAAACCTTAATCTTCACCATCTTCATTATCTGTTTTTGGAAAGTTTCGAGATGAAATCACGGCATCTTTGTCCGGGATTATCCCCTTTCATAAAATATTCTCCGATCAGGAAGCCTCTGAATCCGGCTTTTCGCAGTGTTTCGATAGCTTTCGGATCATTAATTCCGCTTTCCGATACTTTTACAAACCGATCGGGGATCAGCTCTGCCAGTTCCAGAGAGCGTTCGAATGAGACATTAAAGGTCTTCAGGTCACGATTATTCACCCCGACCGCATTTACATGATCGGAGACTTTTTCCAATTCTTCTTCACTATGAACTTCACACAGTACTTCAAGATCTAAAGAACGGGCAAAAGCAGCAAGCCGATTGATCTCTTCCTTACTCAATACCGCTGCAATCAGCAGGATGGCACTGGCACCCGAGCATCTGGCTTCCAGAATTTGATATTCGTCAAATACAAAATCTTTACGCAACAATGGAATATTCGTTAATTTCCTTGCCCGCACCAGGTCATAGATATTTCCTCCGAAGAAACGGGAATCGGTCAATACGGAGATCGCAGAGGCCCCCGCCTCATCGTATGCAGGAATCACTTCAACCAATGAAGAAGACTGATTGATCGTTCCTTTTGAAGGGGATTCCCGTTTGTATTCGGCTATAATCCCGGAGCGTTCCGGATTTAAAATAGATGCAGTAAACGAAGGGATTTCACTTTGGGAGTAAGGATAGTTCAGAAGCTCTTTCTCTGAAGTAAGAGTTCTTCGAATCGCTACTTCCTTCCGTTTATGCACCATAATATTTTCAAGAATATTCATGTCTGGGGTTTATTCGGTAATCATCTTTAATACCTTCAATGCTTTTCCTCCGAAGAGTGAGCTTTTCGCCTCTTCCATGCACTGTTCAATGCTTTTGTTTCGTTCGCAGGTCTGCAAAGCTAAAGCTGCATTGACAAGAACCACATTATTCTGAGCCTCTGTCCCCTCGCCCTTTAATACCTGAACAAATATTTTTACGGCTTCTTCGATGGTGTCTCCTCCAAATATTTCTTCAGGCTGAACTCTGCGAAGCCCCAGGTCTTCGGGTTGCATAATCCGTTCGGTCTCTCTCCCAAGCAACTTGAATTCTCCTGTCAAAGAGACTTCGTCATAACCGTCGAGCGAGAAAAGGATACTGTAATTCTTGTCAGTTTGCTGATAAATGTAATTACACAGACGGGCTGTTTCAAGGTCATACACCCCGACCAGCTGATTCTGTGGAAAAGCCGGGTTAATCAATGGTCCGAGAATGTTGAAGATTGTTTTCATTCCCAGTTCACGCCGAATCGGGCCGACTGCTTTCATGGCAGGATGGAACAAGGGTGCGTGCAAAAAGCAGATCCCTGCTTTATCAATCTGACTCCGCAGGATGTCAGCATCGTTGGTGAATTTATACCCCATGTATTCCATCACATTACTGGAACCACAGACCGATGACACCCCGTAATTTCCGTGTTTGGCAACTTTCTGTCCGGCACCGGCTACGACCATCGAAGCCAGTGTAGAGATGTTGAATGTATTGTGCCCGTCGCCCCCGGTACCGCAAAGATCGATCGTATTAAACTCGGATAGGTCGACCCTGCGGCATAGATCAAGCAGAGCATCCCTGAATCCGGAAAGTTCATCAACATTGGCGGGACGCATCATATAAGCAGACAGGAAAGCCGCTATCTGTGAATTATTGTATCGTTCGCCTGCAATATTGGTCAAAATTTCACTGGCCTTATTCCGGCTTAATGTTTTATGCTGTGTTAAATGTTTTAAAATTTCTTTCATTTGTTTTTTTCCCTTCAATACTCCGATTAAAATGAATATTGCAAAATCATTTTTTTACTCTCTTCCCTGAATTCTAACTGTTCAGCCAGTTTGCAAGAATTTGTTTTCCCACAGGAGTCAGGACGGATTCGGGATGAAACTGAACGGCACTGACATCATAATCGCGGTGGCGAATTGCCATAACCTTTCCTTCTTCGTCAACAGCCGTCAGCTTCAGACATTCGGGCAGTGTGTTTTCATCAGCCACCCAGGAATGATAACGTCCGGCTTCAAACTCTTTGGGTATCCCTTTAAAATTCGGTTCATCGGCATCAAGGACTCTCATCTTGGAAGCGACACCGTGAAAGACCCGGTTCATATTGTAAATACGTCCGCCGTAAACTTCTGTTATGGCCTGCAATCCAAGGCAAACGCCAAAGATGCTTTTAGTGGGACCGTAGGTGCGGATCAAATCTTTCAGGATTCCTGCCTCATCGGGGATTCCGGGGCCCGGAGAAAGTGCAATCTTATCATATTGAGCAACTTCTTCGAGACTTATTTTATCGTTTCTGTAAACATCAATCTGAGCATCTGTCAGTTCTTTCAGATAATGCACCAGGTTATAGGTGAACGAGTCGTAATTATCAAGTACCAGTATTTTCATGGCTATTCTGTTTCGTAGTTAAAGAATTTGGCTTCGATGATGGCTGTTTTAAGAGCACCGAGCTTGTTGTTTACTTCAGCCAGTTCGTTTTCTTCTTTCGATCCGGATACGATTCCGGCACCGGCATGATAGTAAAGTGTATTGTTTTTACTTAAGAAAGAGCGGATCGTAATGGCATGATTGATATCACCGTTCAATCCGAAGAATCCGATAGCCCCTCCGTAGTAGCCTCTTCGATGAGGCTCTAAAGCATCAATGATTTCCATTGCCTTGTATTTGGGAGCTCCGGAAAGGGTCCCTGCAGGGAATGAATCTCCATAAACCTTGATGGTATTGGCACCTTCAGGAAGGTCGCCCGATACTTCGGAGACCATATGAAGCACATGAGAGTAGAATTGTACCTCACGGAAATTTTCAACTTTTACATGATCGGAATTACGACTCAGATCGTTACGGGCAAGGTCTACCAACATGATATGCTCTGCATTTTCTTTCGGGTCGTGTGCCAGCTCTACTGCCAATCGGCGATCCTTTTCATCATCACCGGTCCGTTTGAATGTTCCGGCAATCGGGTTGATACGGGCTTTCCCTTTTTCAACAATCACCTGCGATTCGGGTGACGAACCGAAAATACGATAGTTCCCGTAGTCGAAATAGAATAGATAAGGAGAAGGATTGATTCTTCGCAAGGCGCGATACACATTAAATTCATCCCCTTTAAATTTTTGAGAGAATCTTCTGGAAAGAACTATTTGGAAGACATCGCCCCGGTGACAATGCTCTTTTCCCTTCGTAACCATATCCATGTATTCAGCATCGGTCAATATTGATTGCTCTTCTTCGGAAGGAAAGAACTTAAAGTTTCCGGTATTCCGGTTGATCAGAAGAGAAAGAATGTCATCCAATCCCGATACTTCTCCTTCCGGATGATTTTCGATCAGCGAAAGTCGGTTATGAAAGTGATCGAATGCCAACACAAACCGATAGAGTCCATAACGGATTTCAGGAATGCGGGAAGCTTCATCAACCGGAGAGGTTAACCGGATATCTTCAAAATAACGGACGGCATCGAATGAAGTGTAACCATAGAGTCCGTTTACATACAACGAGGTATCTTTATCGCCGGTAACCTGAAAAGAGTGGATAAACTGATCAAGCAATTCTGCCATCTGTCCGTTCTTCTCAATAGGCTGAGAATAATTTGGACGCCCCGGAGTAGTAATGGTCACCTGATATTCATCGGCTGTAAAAGAAGCCAGTTCGTCGAAACAAATAAATGACATACTGTTTCGGTTTCCGTGATAATCACTACTCTCGAGCAACAAACTGTTCGGGAAACGATCTCTCACCCTTAGAAATACTCCTACCGGAGTGGTTAGGTCTGCCAAGCTACCGGGGAGCTCTCTGATGTTGGTAAAAATGGTTGTTCTTTCCATACAATTTGATTAAAAAGAAAAGCGGCTTGCCGAGGAAATCGACAAGCCGCTTTGTTAATATTTTTATGTAGATATTAATACATACAATGGCTATCTCACCTCTCTATCTGAAAGATTAAGCTATGCCACCACCAAGTATGTACAATCATCAAATTCATTTCTGTTCTTGTTTTACTTTTGCAAATAAAGAGATTGTTCTACTTATATCAAAATAAATTGAAAGAAATGTTGCTTTTTTTATTTCAAAATAATGTTTTTATACCTTTCATCCTTTCCTTAGTGTATTTTTTACAATTACAACCTCCTCCCTCATTCATTTGTTATCCTATTGTAGGATAAACTTTTTCATCATTCTTCGTATACTTGAAATAGTTCAAAACCGTACACATCCATAATTCTGTTCATCAGGGAACATAATCAAACTAATTCTCTATGTAGTTCTTCTATTTTTGTAATGTTCAGCGAAACATCTAAATAACCATAATGACTGACCAAATGAAAGTTAGAAAATTATTTCTCATCGTATTATTGGGAATGACCAGCTTGGTTGCTTTTGCACAAAAGCCTATATACAAAGATCCT
>JAUZOB010000022.1 GCA_030706665.1 Bacteroidota bacterium | reverse complement strand
GTCAGCAGATTTACAGTCTGCCCCAGTTGGCAGCTTTGGTATCTCCCCAAAAAACTTATTCTTAAGAACGTATGAGCCGAAAGAGGGATTCGAACCCGCGACCTGCTGATTACAAATCAGCTGCTCTGGCCAACTGAGCTATTTCGGCTAAAACACCCTTTTGGTGTTTTTCCAAAAGGGTGTGCAAATGTATAATTATTCCGATTAAATCACAAAACAGAAAGTGATTTTTTATCAAATTATTTTACTTTGAGCTTTTCCTTGAACTTTTTTAACTGTTTCTCAATAGCATCCACAGCCAAGTCTGTTGATTCTTCAAACGTATCTGCCTGCTTAACGGCAAATAAATGTTCATGAGCAGGAACTGATAAGGTCAGCTCGGTAACTTTATTACAGGGAGACTCAGGTTTATCGACTTTTAACATGACTTCCGCTCCGATAATCCCTTCAAAAAAGATGTCAAGCTTATTTACCTTTTTCTCAATAAAATCGATGAGATTCTGATCGGCAGTAAAGTGTACTGCATTAATCTTAACATTCATAGCTAATCCTCCATTAATTAGAGCCCCTTGGATGGGCCTGTTTATAAACTTTAATGAGCTGATCAAAACTTACATGTGTATATATTTGTGTTGCCTGTAAACTTGCGTGTCCAAGCAACTCTTTTACAGCATTCAAATCAGCACCTCTGTTTAGCAGATGTGTTGCATAACTGTGACGAATTATATGCGGACTGCGTTTACGAGCTGTTGTTACAAATGCCAGGTACTTTTTCACCACCCGGTATATCAGCTTCTCGTATACTTGTTCCCCTTTACTGGTCAGCAAAAGATAACTATTCTCTTCGCCAAACAGCTCATCACGTATTTGCAAATAATCATTCAATTCCGAGTTGATACTCTGGGGATATGGGACAATGCGTTCTTTATTCCGTTTCCCTAAAACTTTAATTTCACAGGACTGCATATTCAGTCCTTGTTTCTTCAAATTCATCAACTCTGCAAGACGAACTCCTGTTCCGTATAAAAGTGTCAGAATAAGTTTGTCTCTCTTTCCTTCAAATGTATGAGAAAAAAATCCTTTATCCAACAAAATATTTAGGGCATCTTCACCCACAAAAACAGGCAGCTTCTTCTCCATTTTAGGCTTTATCAGCCCATCTGCCGGATTAGTTAGAACAACCTCCTCCCTTAATAAATACTTAAAAAAACTCTTAAGTGTCGAGATCTTTCGATTTACACTCCTTGCTGAAGTTTTATTTTCCATCAGAAAGACAACCCATTCTCGCAAAAGATGAAAGTCTATCTTTGAAACATCAAAATCCCCGACCCTTTTGTGAGAAAATATCACAAATTGATCGAGGTCAATTCGATAAGCCTTTATCGTATGTAACGAACACCTCTTTTCGTATTGAAGATATTTCAGAAACTCTTCCTGATAAGACATGATATTCAGACTTTTCCAGAGAGTAACCTCTCAGAACTAGTCTTCTTGTCTTTGAAGTCCCTCAACATAAATTGCACGTTTGATCTCAGTTCTTCTTTCGACTGAAGGTTTAATAAAAGCCTGTCTTGCGCGAAGTTCTTTGATTACGCCTGTCTTTTCAAATTTTCTTTTGAAGCGTTTCAACGCTCTCTCAATGTTTTCGCCTTCTTTTAAAGGTATTACGATCATGGTTTTTATCTTTAAATTATTCAATTCAGGCCGCAAATTTAGGAATAAATCACTTCCGATCAAATTAATTGTCAAAAAAATAAATGTCCTTCCGACAACTGACGACTTTTCTCTATATACTACGCTATTTGATCAAATACGGTTCAAGTTTTTCATACTGTTCCCGGCTCAAAATTTCAGCATTCATCAAACATTGAGGAGATCTGATCATCCCATACTTACTCCGAAATCGCACAATCTTCTTCGAAATCTCTCTATTGAGATAGGGATGATGCGACAATTCCTCCGCAGAAGAAAAATTCAAATCAATTTTCCGAAGGAATGTTTTATCGATATAAATCTCTTTTTCGATCATCACATACACTTCAGGAGTAAGTCCCAATACTTCCAGCAACTGTCGTTTATCGTAAAAACCACCCAACTCTTCCCTGTATCGTATAATTCTTCGTGCGAATGTACTCCCTACTCCTTTAAGCTCAACCAGACAACTCGTGTCGGCAGAATTCAATTCAATATGCAAAGGGGCTTTCTTTCCGATGAATTTATACTCCTTTTTGGGAGAAGACGGAATGTCAACATAAGGCATCAGCCTGTCGGCAAGTTGTGGTGAGATTACAAACATTTTACGAATATCTTCTGCCGATTTAAATTGACCGCCATGCTCAATATAATGCCGTATAACTGCAGCTTGCCTATCCGACAAGCCAAGCCCCACCCATTCGCTCTGCGTTATCGTATTGGGATTAAAACAAGAAAGAGGGGTATTCCTTTGACGGGTATATCCCTGATATTCTTTTTTGTTCCCGGGAATGACCAAATAGGGACGGAGCAACTGATAAAGACTGTCGTTCATTCCATATATTTTCCTTACATCTTCCGGATCATAAAAATGCCCCCCGCATTGACGATATCGAATTATATTATGTGCCACATTCCCTGGCAGGATCGAATAAAGGAATTCAGCAGAAGCTGTATTGGGATCGAAGGAAGATAACTCCTTTAGCTGACCGGATGACTTTCCGTCATTAGTATCTGTCGCTCTTTCTAATTCCGACAGCTTCTTCAATAATGGAGCATTATATGCAGAAGAGCTCGTGGGTCTGCATGTAAAATAGATCTGTACAGAAAGAAGGACTAACAGGAGCACGGACAATAGGATTATCCCCAAACGTTCTCCTCGTGAAAAATCAAAATATGAGTGAAAGAATTTCTTCATTATTAGAAATAATCACACCCTAAATTATGAACTTTTTACTTTACATCAGAAAAATTCATAAAAAAAGGCTGCCCGAATGGACAGCCTTTTTAATATACCGTTACAAAAATTAGTTGCGGTTGATTGCGTTAAGATCGTCAAATGCCTGTTGAAGACGAGCCACAACAGATTCTTCACCTTTACGTAACCATACGCGTGGGTCATAGAATTTCTTGTTAGGTTTGTCTTCTCCTTCAGGATTACCGATCTGACTTTGCAGATAATCATGGTTTTTAGCTTCGTATAGACGAACGCCATCCCAGTTTGCCCATTGAGTATCAGTATCGATGTTCATTTTGATAACACCATAGCTGATAGCTTCGCGAATTTCTTCGTGGCTTGATCCTGAACCACCATGGAAAACAAAGTTTACAGGTTTTTCAGGAAGGTTTAATTTCTTCTGAATGTAAACCTGAGAATTGTGAAGGATGACAGGAGCCAATTTCACATTACCTGGTTTGTAAACACCATGAACGTTACCAAAAGAAGCTGCAATAGTGAAATTTGGAGAAATCTTAGACAGTTCTTCGTAAGCATAGCATACATCTTCAGGTTGAGTATAAAGAAGGCTGTTATCAACGCCAGAGTTGTCAACGCCATCTTCTTCACCACCGGTAATCCCAAGTTCGATTTCCAGGGTCATACCCATCTTGCTCATTCTTGCAAGATATTTTTTGCAGATTTCAATATTTTCCTGCAATGGTTCCTCTGAAAGGTCTAACATATGAGAGCTGAACAATGGTTTCCCTGTTTCAGCAAAATTTTTCTCACTCGCATCCAACAATCCGTCGATCCAAGGAAGAAGTTTTTTAGCAGCATGGTCAGTATGTAGAACCAAATAGATACCATAAGCTTCAGCCAAAGTATGAATATGTTTAGCTGCAGCAATAGCACCAAGGACAGCGCCTTGTTGTCCTTCAAGACCAATTCCTTTTCCGGCAATAAATGCAGCACCACCGTTAGAAATCTGAATAATAACAGGTGAATTTACTTTCTTTGCTGCTTCCATTACAGCGTTAATGGTATTAGTACCAACAACATTCACTGCGGGCAAAGCAAAATTATTTTCTTTTGCTACTTTGAAAATGTACTGTAAATCATCCCCGGTAACAACTCCCGGTTTGATATTGGCAAAAAGTTTCTCGCTCATAACTTTTATTTTAAGGAAATAAGTTCACGACCCATTTAACGTAAAGTCTTTTCGACCGAACGCAAATTTATAAAGAAAAAATGATTTAGATGTTTTTTAACACAAATTAAAAGGGATAACCGATGGCAAAAGTAAGATTAAGATTATCTTGCTTCAGGGGTCCATCAAAAATTCTCCATTTTGTTCTCACCGTCTCAGCAGGATCTCTCATTTTAATTCCAAGATCTACTCTGATAATAAAATAAGTAAAATCAAATCTGGTCCCGACACCTGTTCCCATTGCTATTTGTTTATAGAACTGGTCAAATTTAAAAACCGCTCCCGGCCGATTATCTTTATCATTGATGGACCAAATGTTTCCGGCATCCAGGAACAATGCACCCTCCAACTTCCAGAAAAGTTTAAATCGATATTCCGCATTTGCTTCAAGCTTTATATCCGAGGACTGGTTCGGGAAGACATTATTTGGAGCGCTATAAGTTCCGGGACCTAAAGAACGTACTTTCCAAGCCCGTATTCCATTGGCTCCACCGGTAAAATATTGTTTTTCGAAAGGTATCAAATCAAAATTGCCATATGGCAAAGCTACTCCAAGGAAGCTCCTAAACACAATCGAATTGATATAATCAAGAATGAATCCTCTTCGATACTCAAGATCAAGCTTGGCATACTGTGCGAAGGGAGTATTTAAAAATTTATAATAATTCTTTGATAAGTCATAATCCGTCTGAGCTTCTTTCTTCGAATTCATCAGTCGGTTCAATAGGTATAATGAATTGCCGGCTGTTTCAAAACTAAGTCTGAAATAACTATAATCGGTCCTCTTCTGAAGGTTCTGGGTACTGTAGGTATAAGTATAATTTGTAGCCAGGATAAGGTGATCAATGTACGAACTACGGATATAAAGATTTTTAATTGAATCAACAAATGCCTCGTTCTTGGCAAAGAGGTGGACAATATTAAAATCGATCAAATTAAACTGATGTCGGGAATAAGCGGAAGTCCTCCAGTCATAGCCAAATTGCGAGTTCGCAATAGTTCGGGTATAATCAGGTCTTTTCTGATAATTATAGGAAAGAGAGAGCCGGGTTAAGGGCATCGAATACTTCGAGAAACTTTCCGCATTAAGCGGTGCCCAGAAGCGCGGAATGACCAAATCGGTTTCAACACCATATTCTCTTGTATTAAACTTCTGTTTTGCCTCATTAACTACGGCAAGTTGTTTCTCTAAAGCCCCCTTAAACCGAACATTCAACAATTCAGCGCCTCTGAATATATTTCGGTGCTGATAATTCAGATTCCCAGCAAATCCATAATTCCCTGACGAATTAGTCCCTTCCACATCGAAAGTATACGACTGCAATGTTTGTGGAGTAAGCAAAATGTAACAATCAAGAATCTTGTTCGCCAACGTATCAGCACTTTCCCTCTCTTCAAAATAGACATTGATAAACTTAAACTGCCGGATAGACGCCAACGAATTATAGGTACGCTCAACATTGTTTGAATTATATATCTCGCCTGACTTCATCTTTACGGCGTTCAGGATTGCATTGGGATTGATCTTTCTTTTCCCTTTTGACAAAAAATAATAATTACCTACTTTCAACGTATCATATTTCACCATGGAATATGCACTGTCAGCTAAAGCCTTCTGAGGCTCATAATCCATAAAAATATAAAACTTATCAAGAGAGTAAATTGAATGATCTTTCTTCAACGTATCGCTATTAGCAGTAATCTTTGCGATAGGCCGATCCAGAATGAGTGACAAATCAACTTTCTTATTTCCGAGAGTACTATCTGCAAGAAAAGAGATATTATCATTATCAAACTTAAAATATCCCTGGTTTTTCAGGAAATTCGTGATCCGTTGACGTTCATTATCCAATACATCAACATCAAAGGGAACACCCGGCTTTAATGGCGAGTTATTTTTAATAAGCTCTTCCTGATTCTTAATCCGCTCATCCCGAATATTCCAGGTAATCTTATTGATTGTATAAGGGAATCCGGAATGGACATCATAAATCACATTTACTTTTCGCCGGGCCTTATTTATCTCCACCTGATCATTCACCGTCGCATCGTAATAGCCCTTATTCTTAAGGAAGGACAACATATTGGTTTTGGCGCGTTCGCGTTGATATTCATCATAAATAGCAGGTGGTTCTCCCACTCTTTTCAGCCAACCTTCACTTCGCTTTTTACGGGAAAGATTATAAAGTCCTAATCTAAATTTTGCAATACCCAAAATTCTCGTATTGCTTTTCTGTCGGATATATGATTCAAGTTCAGTCTTATCAATGTTCTTATTATCGACCCTGACCTCAACTTTATTCAACAACAACTTATCTTCAGGTACAAAACGTGTCGAATTGCAACCGAAAACAATCAATATTATTCCAATCAGGAATATTCGAATATCGATTCTGAGATGATATTTATACTGTATCTTCAAAAAGACTCTTTATAAGTAGGTTTTTTGCAAAGATAGAAGAATGTAGCCTTTTTTGAAAAAAGGATTCAATCTTTAAAATAACTTTGTACCGTTTAAAATTATTGATAGTATTATACATTTCCAAACTATCATCAAAGACCAGGCAATGCTAAGTAAAAATAAGATAAAACTTATAAAGTCCCTTTCTGACAAAAAGACAAGAGAGAAAGAAAATCTTTTTGTTGTCGAAGGGAATAAAGCGATATATGATCTACTGACATCCGGATTAAAGGCCAGAACCCTTGTCGTAACGCCCAAATTCCTCGTTTCCCTGTCAGACGAAAATTATTCTGCGGACGAAGTCATCGAAGCAAGCGATGAAGAGATTCGCAAATGCAGTTTATTGAAAAATCCTCAGCAGGCCATTGCCCTTTTCCCGCTTATTTCAAGTGTTGTATCACCCGCACAGATGAAAGGCAAACTCAGTTTAGCTCTTGACACCATCCAGGATCCGGGAAACCTGGGAACGATAATAAGACTTGCCGATTGGTTCGGAATTGAGAATGTCATTTGTTCCGAAGAAACAGTCGATGTATTTAACCCGAAAGTTATCCAGGCAACCATGGGAGCGATTGCCAGAGTTAAAGTGAGATATACAAATTTACCACAATTCCTTGCAGAATGCTCAGAACTGGACATCCCGGTCTATGGAACATTCCTCAATGGAGACATTATTTACAAGAAAGAGCTTTCGGAAGAAGGAATCATTGTAATGGGCAATGAAGGGAATGGCATTTCTGAAGCTGTTGCAGATCAAATAACCGACAGGCTCTTCATCCCAAGTTTTCCTCCCGATCAGCCTACCTCCGAATCATTGAATGTTGCAGTAGCGACTTCCATCATATGTTCAGAATTCCGCAGACAGCATTTTATATCCTAATACTTTCTTACTTTTAAACACAACAACACCCAAACCGATAAATAGCAAAGCTATATTTGAGCCGACTTTGAAAGTTTGTTCAGGCGTGGTCCAAACATCATTTCGATATTCAAACCATGTACGAACCACGTCTAAAGGACGAACGAAATAAGGCGTTACTCCCTTGTTGATATAGTCCGGCTATCTTCTTTAGACCTAAAACAAAATAAGGTTAATGAAATAAATTGGATGCATCAGCTCCTTCCATAAAGAGAATAAACTTGTTCTGCACACCTTTCTCCATCAACTGCTGATGATACAATTCCTCCGGCATATCCGGCACCTTCACCGCAAGGGAAAAGCCCGGTGCAATGAATATGTTCCAGTGTACTTTCATTCCGTGGAATCCGAACCGGAGATGACGTACGTGATTCGACGCCCAGAATCATTGCTTCGTTGGTTACAAAACCAGAAGACTTACGTGCAATTTGTTTAAATCCGATTTGAAGGCGTTGTCTGATGAAGGAAGGAAGCCATTCATGCATTGGAGAAGATACGACTCCCGGCCTGAAAGAAGACCTCGGAAGGGTTGCAGACAGCCTGCCATCCAAAAAATCGACAAGCCGCTGTCCGGGAGCAAATTGGGTTTTCCCTGCCATACGGAAAGAGAGTTGTTCTGTTTGTCTTTGAAACTCTAATCCTGCAAATGTTTCATAATGGTTGTAATCTTTTAGATCTTCAGTTCTTATTTCAACAACCATTCCTGAATTTGCAAAAGGAGTATTCCGCCCCGAAGGAGACATCCCGTTAACAACATGTTCGTCCGGAGCTGTTGCAGCCGGCACTATTACTCCACCCGGACACATACAAAAAGAATAGACGCCTCTTCCTTCAACCTGCTCTGCAAACGAATATGCAGCAGCCGGAAGATATTTTCCACGTCCGGGACGATGGTATTGGATCGTATCAATAATTTCCTGAGGATGTTCAACTCTTACCCCCATTGCAAAAGACTTTGCTTCCAAAGTTATCCCTTTGCGATGCAACAGTTCATAAATATCTCTGGCCGAATGTCCGGTAGCTAAAACAACAGCTTTCCCGTCAATTCTGCTTCCGTCTTTCAATTCAACTCCACATACCCGGCCTTCATGAATAGTAAAATCTATCACACGACTGTTAAACAGAATCTCCCCTCCTGCATTTAAAATCGACTCTCTGATTTTAGAAATCACCCGGGGTAAGACATTCGTACCAATATGAGGATGCGCATCGATCAGAATTTCATCCTGTGCCCCATGATAATGGAAAACCTCAAGTATTCTTTTGATGTCGCCCCGTTTCTTCGAACGGGTATATAACTTGCCATCGGAAAAGGTACCTGCTCCTCCTTCTCCAAATCCATAGTTTGAGTCCGGATTGATGATATGTTCCTGATAAATTGCCGCAATATCTTTTTTCCGATCGTTTACTGCTTTCCCACGTTCCACAATAATGGGTTTCATTCCCAATTCGATGAAGCGCAAGGCGGCGAATAAGCCTGCAGGTCCGGCACCAACGATAACTACAGGATCTTTTTGAGCGACATTCTCATATTTGAAGACAGGTTTCTCAATTTTAGGTGCAGACTCCCCCCAGTAAACAACTACTCCCAGATTAATCTTTACCATTCGCTGACGTGCATCGATTGACTTTCGGATAACTCGGATCAACGTAATCTCATTCTCCTTTATCCCTAATTTAAGGGCAACAATCGGACGATAATAGCACTCATCTGAAGCCAGCTTGGGCTCGAGCGATATATTCAGTTCTTTATTCAAAATGAAAACTCAAAGTAACAATGTTAGAGGACAGTTTACGAATTGATTTATGATATACAGAACTAGTTCCCGAATCTTCCGGCGGAGGAGTCCCCAGCACATTCCCTAATCCGAACGACATCTTTAATTCTGGTGCAAATTTAAAGTACTGTAAATAATTATCCAATCCGACACCTACTTCCCAAAACCACTCACCTCTTTGTAGTCTCAACAAATCATCTTTTGCCGATTTCGAGATATCATACCTGTATGCCGGTCCGGTTACAATATAAGGCCGCACATTCTTAATTCGCATCGCTTTATATTTGAGCAATAAAGGAAGATCAATATAAGTTGATTTTACTGAAGCATAAGTGGTGTCCGGTGCCAGTACAAATTTCACATTCCGATCGCCAAATGACATTCCGGGCATAAATCGTAAATCGAAGTAATCACCAAGTCGCAGATTCGAGATAATACCAACTGTCAACCCATATTTCAAGGTCGTAACATCGGATCTGTAATCGTTATCAAAGCTCTTTATATCAAAATCTAAAGTATTAACCCCCAATAAAAATCCGAAATGAACTGGTCTCTGATCAAAAGTTGACAGGTTCAGAAAACTACGAGGCTGGCAATAAGCAGCAGCACCGCAGAATAAAAAAGCAAGGAAAAGAAATCCTTTAAGAAACGGTCGCATCATATCGGATATGTTTATTCCTGAAATAAAACGCAGTAGACTGAAAATATTGTATTAACTGCTTAAATCATATTTAACTGTCTGAATTATTTTTTTATTCCAAGATAAATTGAAGCAATTCCAAAAGTCAGCTTTTTCTGTTCAACTTGTTCAAATCCACACTTCTCCATCAAGGATACGAAGTCTTTCCCGTCAGGAAAATTGTATACCGATTCAGGAAGATAAGTATAAGCAGAATTGTCTTTTGAGAATAATCTGCCTACAAAAGGCAATATTTTGAAAAAATAAAGTTCATAAACCTGTTTGATCGGGAAAGCAGTTGGTCTTGAAAATTCCAGGATACATGCCATCCCGTCTTTTTTCAATACCCGTTGCATCTCTTTCAATCCTATCGATAGATTTTCAAAGTTTCGTACCCCGAAGGCAACAGTAATCACATCAAAAGAATGGTCGTCGAACTTTAGATTCTCAGAGTCACCTAAAGATAATTTGATACGATTGTCAAGTGACAGCTTTTTAATTTTCTCTCTCCCTACCGCCAACATCTTTTCAGAGATATCGACGCCGGTAACTTTGACATTGGGGATTTTAGAAGCCTCAATGGCAAAATCACCGGTACCCGTCGCAACATCAAGAATTTGTTCCGGCCTTTTTGAAGAAACAATACGGATTGCTTTGCGTCGCCACAAACGATCAATACCCATTGATAGAAAATGATTCAAAAAATCATAATGTCCTGCAATATTATCGAACATTTCGGCAACCTGAACTTTTTTCCCGGCCGAAGACTCTTTATACGGTTTTATCACGAATTAAAATTAGGATTCTGGGTTAATAGCTATTTTATCTATATATCCGAAGGAAATATCGTCTATTCTAACTTCCCCTTTTGTTACATGACCTAAAGCGAAAAATGGAATTTTTGTTTCAGTCATATAATCAACAAAATCGTTTTCCTTGCTTGGATGGACGCCAACTAAGATTCGTCCCATCGCCTCACCGAATAAGAAAGCATCACGTCTGATTTCAGCATCAGTTGTAATATCGAATCCCAGTTCTCTTGGCATTGCTGAGCGAAGCAGCGTAAAGAATAATCCACCGCGACCTACAGGATTTGCGCTTTGGATCAAATCCAGACGATTCAATTCCAACACAGTATCCTGAATTCTTTTTTCATCATCCAGGTCATAGATTTGGAAGCCAGAGTCTGAGATCCCATGATAAAATTCAAGGTATTCTGAAGCGGCAATATCATCATACGACTTTCCAATCATAAAAATATTATTCCCTTTGACTTTAAATCCCGGAGTCAGGACCTTATCCTTGCTCTCCATGATTCCGAACATTGTAATGATCAATGTTGGCAGCGAAGCTCCATCCTGTTCGAATATATCGAACCTGATTTTCCGATCGCCTATTTTCAGACCGAAAACAGTAGCTGCATTTTCAAGTCCTTTTTTTGAACCGGAAGCAATAAATTGTCCGTTCGGATCAGCAATATCGATATGATACAGAAAAGCATTCACAACTAA
Organism: Bacteroidota bacterium; assembly: GCA_030706665.1. Lineage (GTDB taxonomy): Bacteria > Bacteroidota > Bacteroidia > Bacteroidales > Prolixibacteraceae > JAUZOB01. Next base: position 6,721 of record JAUZOB010000022.1, on the reverse strand, counting down.
TGGTTTTGCCCCATACGTTGCCATCTTGCGGGCTGCCCTTGAGATAAGAATTTCAGTAGCACTCTCAGGATCATCAGCCAGATTATGATGCATGGCATGCGTTGTCATAACCATTGGAACAGGATATCCATCTAACTGAATAATCCCGGAATCTTCCGTATCATTAGAACTAATTAATTTCGGATCTATTGGCTCTTCACTAAAATCATTAAAATAATTTACAGGAGCCAGATTCGGATTAACCATCAGAGAATAAATTACATCACTAATATCCTCAGGATCTTGTACCACGTCAATGGTAAACTCTTCTACATTCAAATTGGTCTCCATACACAAGGGGTATTTAGTTAATCTTTTCAAGCAAAAATAATTATCTCTTGGATTATTCCCTTCATAAACTCCGTTTTTTTAATTTTGCATGCAAATAAAATCCCTTACGCCAAAGTTAAATAATGGAAAAGACTGTATTAATCACTGGTGCAACAGCCGGAATCGGACAAGCATGTGCAAAAATTTTTGCATCGAATAAATACAAACTCATTCTGACAGGAAGAAGATCCGAACGTCTCGAAAGTTTAAAGAATGAACTTCAGCAACAGTATCAAGTTGAAATCATCACTCTGAATTTTGATGTTCGTGACAAGAACCAAGTCGAGACAGCTATTGATAGTCTGCCGGAAACATGGAAAGCAATTGACATTTTAATTAACAATGCTGGACTTGCAGCAGGACTTGATCCGATTCAATCGGGAGACATCGACGACTGGGAAAGAATGATTGACACAAATCTAAAAGGCCTCCTTTACATGTCACGTAAAGTTTCGCCATTGATGACTGCACGTAAAAGCGGCCACATTATCAATATCAGCTCGATTGCAGGAAAAGAAGTCTATCCTAACGGCAATGTTTACTGTGCCACCAAGCATGCAGTCTCAGCCCTGACTCGCGGAATGCGAATCGATTTACTTCCCTATGGCATCAAAGTAAGTGCGATTTGTCCAGGCATGGTCGAAACTGAATTCTCCGTTGTCCGTTTCCATGGGGATGAAGACAAAGCAGGTAAAGTATATGATGGGCTGACTCCACTCTCTGCCATGGATATTGCAGAAACAATCTACTTTATGGCCACAAGGCCGGCGCATGTTAATCTCGACGATGTCGTCATTATGCCTACGGCACAAGGTTCATCAAGAGACACATTCAGAAATTAATCACATTGTAGAAATTGGTGGTTCTCGTTTTATATCTACATTTGCCAACCAAAATTCAAGAACATGTACGACCCGCATTATCTTAAAAGTTTTACCGAAAAGGTATTTAAGGCAATGGGATGCAGTGACGAAGATGCAAAAGTAGCTGCAAATTGTTTGAACCAAGCGGACCTGAGAGGTGTTGACTCACACGGTGTAGCCAGACTTAGCGGTTACGTTAAACTGTGGGAGAAAAAGAGGCTAAACGCGACTCCCAATATCCAAATTGTTCACGAAACTCCTTCAACAGCCGTACTTGATGCCGACCAGGCATTAGGTCTTGTATCTGCACCCAAAGCAATGCAGATCGCAATACAAAAAGCAAAAGTTGCAGGAACCGGATGGGTTGGGGTTAAAAATTCAAACCATTTTGGAATCGCAGGGTACCATGCAATGCTGGCATTGGAACATGACATGATCGGTTTTGCAATGACAAATGCAAGCCCGTTAGTTTCGCCCACATTCTCAAAAAGCAGGCTTCTTGGAACGAATCCTATAGCTGTTGCAATTCCGGCAGATTCCCAACCTCCTGTCGTAATCGATATGGCAACGACAACTGTTGCAAACGGCAAGCTTGAAGTACTTCAAAGAAAAGGACAGAATATGCCCGAAGGCTGGGCTCAGGATAAAGAAGGAAATGCAACCACTGATCCGTTAATTCTAAAAAAAGGAGGTGCGATGCTTCCTCTTGGCGGAGACCGCATTCATGGCAGCCATAAAGGTTATTGTCTGGGTTCTCTGGTTGACATTCTCACCGCAGTACTTCCCGGAGCAAACTATGGTCCATGGGTCCCTCCTTTTGTTGCATTTCTCGATCCAGCATCCAACCTGGTCGGAGATGGTATCGGGCACTTTGTAGGAGCCATCCGGATTGATGCCTTTCGCCCTGCATCCGACTTCAAGAAACATATGGACAATTGGATCAGTACATTCAGAAATGCTGAAACAGTAAACGGTTTCGAGAAAGTACTCATCCCGGGTGATCCGGAAAGAGCAATGACACAGGAAAGGCTCAAGACAGGAATCCCTCTTTTACAACCGGTAGTGGATGATCTTAATGATCTTGCCAGCAAATTTAATCTTGAATTTTCTCCAATAACACTTTGATGGATAAACTAATCACTATAACTCCTGTTAAGGATTCTCTTGACACAACAAAAGAAACCATTGAAGCAATCACTTCATCGTCTGTTTCTTTCCCCTATTATATCTTTAATGATTTCAGCGGACCTGAAACAAAGTCTTTCTTAGAGAAAAGCGCTAAAGAATCAGGGTTTAATCTGATTAATATGGAGGATATCACCGATCATCCTTCACCGAATTATAAGCTTGCGCTTCAGATCTCTCAACAAAAAGCATTGGAAAACAATGCCGGACTTTTAATTATCGAGTCTGATGTTAAAGTCAAAAAGGATACGATCGAAAAATTACTCTATTATGCCAACACGATTGAAAATTGCGGGATGGTTGCAGCTGTAACAGTCGATCATGACGAAAATATAAATTTCCCCTATAATCATGTGAGCCCGGAAGATCCGGAAATTATGGACACCAACCATAGTCTGAGTTTCTGCTGTACGCTTCTTACTCCGGAATTCCTAAAACGTTTTGATTTTTCAGAACTCGCCGAAACCAAAGACTGGTATGATGTATTTATCTCTCGCAGCTCTATAAAACTGGGATTTCATAATTATCTGATCACTTCATTGAAAGTTTTGCATCAGCCACACAGCAGTCGTCCTTGGAAGCACCTGAAATACTCTAATCCTTTAAAGTATTATTTCCTTAAATTCTTCAAAAGACGCGACAGAATTTAAAGTATAAATATATTCAAAGAACAAAGGGTAAAGCAATTTTAATTGTTTTACCCTTTGTTCTTTAACGCTCATTATAATATTTTCTCAATTTGAATGACTGTTTTACTTTAACCGACTAAACACCTCAGAAATGTTTTCTAAAAGCAGAAATGGGATTCAGTTTCTTTATACCTTTTTTAAATGCTTGCCGTCTTGATCGATAATTCTGATAACTCCGATCCATTGCAATCAGTTTTTCAGCACACCATTCCGGATCTAACCCCGCTTCACTTCCAAAAGCCCTGGCAATAATTTGCATATTCTCTACAGTCGTATGAAGTTGTCGCAGATTCTTCAATCCGATGATCGGATCAATCTTGCAGAACTTCATCCGATTCAGGTCTATCAAACTAAATTCGTAATCCGAATTGATTTTCCGGATCAAGATATTACCGGGAGAGAAGTCCAAATGAAAGACTCCGTTGCGATGCAATACATTCCAACAATATCGGGCAAATGATTCGAGAATTTCATCTTTATTATCGACCCGACCTTCCAATACTTCCCGAATCGTAAAATCGTAAGGATAGCAAAGGCTTATATAATATGAATCCTGAAGCAACCCGTTATGAGTATTTTCAATATATCCAACAGGAGCCGGAGTCGTCACTCCTTTACGCTCAAGTGTCATAGCATATTCATATGACCTTCTGGCCTTTGACTTCCGGATATAAGAATACACAAAACGATTCAGAAGATGAGGAACTTTAAATGATTTTACATTTAGTATAAAATCCTTGTATTGAATATTCTTAACCTCATTCCGAACTTTATAGATAGTCGTTCCGTTTTGATCAAACTGAGTACGGATATTATCAAGAAAGCTATTCAGTTCCGGATAGCAGGGATTGGTCTGTCTTCTTGTCATTGATTCTTTTAAAATGAGCTATAAGTGTATGAACAGCTATTCATGATTCATGAAACCCTGCTCTTTCAGAACATCTAACAGAAGTTTCGAGAAATGCAGGTTGTCTGCTTTTTTGTAGCGAACATCAGTGAAAACCTGTGCAAGAGATTGCTTCTCATTCTCTGCTACGAATTTTTTACTATCATCTCTTTGCTCCTTTTCAAGATAAAAGGTACGAATGGCTTCATCGCTATAATCTTTATAGGTATCATAATGAACCACTGCATCCAAAGGCAACCGGTCTACCTGTTCCGGAGATTCATCAGGCCATCCCAAAGTTACAGTCGTAATCGGAACCACACCTTTAGGAAGGTTCAATATATCAATAATGCCTTTTGCCATATACAACGACGTGCCAAGGTAACAGATCCCCATCCCTTTGCTTTCTGCGGCAACACAAACATTTTGTGCTACGAGCAATGCATCAATAGCCCCGGTCATGAATGAAAGGAAATTATCATACCCCGGTTGCGCATTATTTAATGCACACCATTTATTAAATCGATTATAATCAGCACAAAATGTCAACACTACGGGAGCATTTTTAATCATCGGCTGGTTAAAATGCATTGGAGACAATTGCTCTTTAACTGCAGTATTCTGGGTTACGACAATGCTATACACCTGCATATTTCCGGTGGTAGAGGCCCGGCATCCGGCTTCAAGAACAGATCTTAAGTCATCTTCAGATATCGGTCGATCTGTATATTTCCGAACAGAACGATGATTATTCAAAACATCAATCATAGCAAACCTATTTTGTGTGACAAAAATAAACAAAAAAGAAAGCCACTGAAATTTTCATCATTTTGTAACCTTGAAAGGGAAAATTTACAACTTCCGACCGATCTCTTTAAATACAATATCCTTACAATTTATCCATCAGGGCTCAATCATTTAATCAGATTTTTTACTACAATTGGACTCTGTTTATAAATTTAGAATCCATGAAAAAGATTTTAATCGTTGCGTTTACCCTTATACTATTCTTTTTATTAGCTACCTCTTGCAAAACATGCCATTGCCCGGCCTTTGACGACCAAATTACGATGAAGCTTTTAAAGACTATGGATTCGGCAAATATATTTGATCAGCCTGATCACGAAATACCAATAACGTTAGGAAGATTCTGAATTTAAAAGAATTGCATTTTCTCAAAACACATTTCCCACAAAACAGAACTTCAATTTGATTCTTTACGTATCTCTATGCATTAGAGTTAAAATTAAAGATCCCAAAAGAGGCAAAGGAGGAAGAAGAGAATATGGATCTATATTCATTAGAGTTTAAATCATTGAAAGGGTGTAATAATAACAATGCATCAATTTTTCAGCTCTATAACATAAAGCTTTACACCTATAAACAATCAATTAACAGAACCTCAAAGACATTTTAAGGGGGAGTGTTCATCAAAAAAAGATAAAACCAGAAATTAATGTATCCGGTTTGTTAACTCCATACGAAAAAAATCAAAAACAAGCTAAATTGTTTTGATGTTTTTGGATATATATATTTCTTTGTGCCGGCTTAAAAAAAAACAGTTAAGCCTTATAATTTGAACAAGTTTTCGTTTAAATAAACCCATAAAAACGGATCATTATGTCAAAAATTAAAATTGGTATCAACGGATTTGGCCGTATTGGTCGTTTAGTATTCCGTGCTGCTGTTAATCAAGAAAACGTTGAGGTTGTAGGAATCAACGACCTGATCGATGTAGACTATATGGCATACATGCTGAAATATGACTCTACTCATGGTCTATTCAATGGCGATGTAGCTGTAAAGAATGGTATGCTTGTAGTTAATGGTAAAGAAATTCGCGTAACTGCTGTACCTAATCCTGCTGATCTGAAATGGAATGAAATCGGTGCTGAATATGTTGTTGAGTCTACTGGTTTATTCCTTACTAAAGAAAAAGCACAGGGTCACGTTGATGCAGGTGCTAAGAAAGTTATCATGTCTGCACCTTCAAAAGACGATACCCCAATGTTCGTTATGGGTGTAAACAATAAATCTTACACTAACGATATGACTTTCGTTTCAAATGCTTCATGTACTACAAACTGTTTAGCTCCTATTGCTAAAGTTTTGAATGATAGCTTTGGAATCGTTGAAGGTCTTATGACTACCGTTCACGCTACTACTGCAACTCAGAAAACTGTTGACGGTCCTTCTAAGAAAGACTGGAGAGGTGGTCGTGGTGCTGGTCAGAACATTATCCCTTCTTCAACTGGTGCTGCTAAAGCTGTAGGTAAAGTTATTCCTGCATTGAATGGCAAATTAACTGGTATGTCTTTCCGCGTACCAACTCCTGACGTATCAGTTGTTGACCTGACTTGCCGTCTTGAAAAAGGCGCTTCTTATCAGGAAATCTGCGCTGCTATGAAAGCTGCTTCTGAAGGCGAATTGAAAGGTGTTCTTGGATACACTGAAGATCAGGTTGTATCTAACGACTTCCTTGGCGATGCTCGTACTTCTATCTTCGATGCAGGCGCTGGTATCAGCTTGAACGCAAACTTTGTAAAAGTTGTTGCTTGGTATGACAACGAATGGGGTTACTCAAACAAAGTTGTTGAACTGATCAAATACATGGATTCAGTAAAATAATTCATGAAATATTTTCAAATAAAAGGCTGATTCAGATGAATCAGCCTTTTTTATTTGTTTTAAACGCATAAAACAAAAGTCGCTTTTACATTTTAATAGAT
>JAUZOB010000219.1 GCA_030706665.1 Bacteroidota bacterium | reverse complement strand
CACAAACGGAACCGGCGCCTTTATCGGGATCCTGATCACCGAATGATCGGTGGGGTCTGCGGAGGGCTCGGTGCCTATTTTAACATTGATCCTGTCATCTTACGACTTGTATTGGCAGCGCTTGTGCTATTCTCTTCTTCATGGTTTTTCTTTTCTGGCGGAACCGTCATACTCATTTATCTTCTATTATGGGTTGTTGTTCCCAGTGCAAAGACCACAGCTCAAAAACTTGAAATGCGCGGTGAAGACATCAATATATCAAATATTGAGAAATCGATAAAGGATGAATACAACGAGGTAAAAGAGACGTTTCACAAATTTCGTTCTTCGGCTGCTTATACAAAAGGCAGAGAAAAAATGGATCAATTGGGAGAAGTTGCCCACTCTGGGATTGGATTTCTTCTAAAGATCTTTGTAATCGTGGTCGGGATCCTTCTGATCATCACAGGGATCATTTCATTAGTTGGTATATCCTTGGGATCATTTACCGGATATCAGGATACCACCCACTGGTACGGTCATTTCAACTTCACCTCTATGTTTAACGTGATTTTCAGTAAAGGTGAAACCTTCTGGGCATGGCTAGGCATATTGCTTGCAATTGGAATCCCGGTCTTAATGATGATCTATGTTGGAACTAAATTATTATTCAAATTCAGAGCTAACAATTTACTCATCGGGCTAAGTGCTTTAGGAACATGGCTTGCAGGGATAATTATTCTATTTATCATCACAATAGGTCAAATTGGCAACTTCAAAGAAAGGATAGGACAAACAAAAAATGAAACGATTCAAACAAATTCCAATGTAATATACCTATCCATGAATGACCAAACCTATGAAGGAAATGAAGAGAATCTAAAAATAAATCTAAATGGAATGAGAGTTCTCAACACAGATAATGGCAGATTTTTAGCCGGCAAACCTAAATTAAACATCGAAAAAAGCGACAACAACAATGTTTATCTCACACTGTATTATACATCAAAAGGGAAAAGCGAAGCAGATGCAAGAAAGAATCTGAAAAACATCATTTACTCTTATAGTTCAAAAGATTCGACCATACTGTTTAATCATTACTTTACCTTGTTAAAGAACTGCCTGTGGCGCGATCAGAATCTTAAGATGACTCTTAAAATTCCAGTCGGGAAAACAATTTATCTGAGTGATAACATGATCGACATCATTTACGATATCAAAAATGTAACAAATACCCAGGATAATGAGATGATCGGCAAATATTGGGTCATGACAGAGGATGGTTTAAAAATGAGAGATACCACAACTGAAACTGAGACTGAGACCGATAATGAATAATCAAAGAGGCTGTTAAATAAATCCCTAGACAGCCTCTGTTTTAAAGATTCAATATATTTCTATAAACAATACACTCACAGCAATTGCATTTCCAATACCCTCCCCCTATACCGCATAACATAAACATGCCTCTCTAATGGAGTGTCCGGATCACTTCCATTGAAGGCTGTAGAAGCATTTTCGCTTCGGAGTGACGTCGAATTCGGAGGAGAGAAAAATAGTCATTACCGAATAGACCTAAAAACAAATGAATAGTGACTACATTAACAATACAAAGCTAAAACAGATATATACCAACTCCCTATTTAAACTACCCATTGCATTCCGTTCAAACAAGGTTTGGACAACAATTCGATATAGGAACCACGACTGAACCATGTCCAAAGGACGAACGAAATAAGGTGTTGCTTACTTGTTGTTATGCTTTTATAAAAAAGCAGTCAAACTAACTAAACTACAAACTATTTAATAGAAGCAAAGAGTCTTTGAAAAATGGCACCGGACCATCCGGGTAAACAGTCACGGTACCATAAAGTAAAGCGAATGCGAGATATTTATAAATCATACTTCATTTTATCAGGTTGAACAAAAAAGCCCCTTCTGCATTTTATTGCAGAAGGGGCTTCAGATTGTTTAAATTAAACGATATCAATGCTTCATTCTTCTGCAATAGAATTTCATACAACATGCCATCATACACATGTTTTTCATACGACACGGCATCATACACATCATTATTCTATTTTCAAAAAGTTGAATCATCATCGCACTTATTTATCAGTTAAAAAATAAATCGGTTTTATAATTAACAAAAAAGCCTCCGTTAAAAACGGAGGCTTTGGTATATCATTTATGTTTATACAAAGCAACCGTCAACAGTTTCCTCCTGACATCACCATACAACACATATGCATAAACAATTCTTTCATCTTTCTTATTGTTTTTAACAAAAGCGAAGTAATCTTTTTTTCGAGGAACAAAAGAATGGAAAATCCAAAAACTCCACACCTCTTAACGTTTAATTAATATTTATCATTTCAACTTTTTAACCACAACTAAAATCCTTTTTCCCCAGGTAAAGCTCTTTATAAAATCTTTATATCCATCAATTTTTTCTTTATACAATCCTTATGAATACCGCAATAGCTTTGCATCGTAAAAAAACAAAAAGAAAAAACAAAGAGATGACAACATTCGACTTAATTCAAATTGCACTTTTCTTGTTGGCCCTGATCCTATTAACGCCAGCATTAGGAGCATTTATGACAAAAGTGTTTTCCGGCGAAAAACACTTCTTAAAACCCGTGTTGGGTTGGCTGGAGCGGATCATTTATCGGGTTACAGGAGTAAATCCCGATGAAGAAAGCAATTGGAAAACTTATTTAGCCGGATTATTAACATTCAATATTTTAGGATTCCTGATTTTGTTCATTTTACAAATGATTCAATCTCATTTGCCTTTTAATACAGAAAAACTTCCGAATGTTCCATGGCATCTCTCCTTTAACACGGCAGTCAGCTTTATGACTAATACGAACTGGCAGTCATACGCTGGTGAAACAACGTTGAGTTACTTTATTCAGATGATAGGTCTGACGGTTCAAAATTTTGTCAGTGCAGCAACCGGCATCGCTGTACTATTAACACTAATCAGAGGCGTATCAAGGAAAACTACCGACAAACTGGGGAACTTTTGGGTAGATCTGACTCGCTCTACGTTATACATTCTAATTCCACTATCGTTTGTATTAGCACTCCTGCTTGTTAGTCAAGGTGTAATTCAAAATTTTACTCCTTATGTAAAAGCAACGAATATAGAAGGGACATCTCAGATCATACCAATGGGACCTGCAGCATCCCAGATAGCGATAAAGCAATTAGGGACCAATGGCGGAGGATTTTTCAACGCCAATAGTGCTCATCCATTTGAGAACCCCACCCCATTCTCAAATTTTCTGGAAATGTTGTCTATTCTGCTCATTCCTGCAGCACTCACTTATACTTATGGGAAAATGGTAGGATCAGTGCGACAAGGGTGGACTGTTTTTGTTGTAATGTTTATTCTAATGATTGCAGGATTGGCCATTTCACTCCATTCTGAATACGCTACCAATCCGGTTTTTGGCGCCCATTCTATGATGGAAGGAAAAGAAACCCGATTCGGAGTTACCAATAGTGTCTTGTGGTCAGTTGTAACAACTGATGCATCCAATGGGAGTGTAAATTCGATGCATGATAGTCTTTCACCCGTTTCCGGATTGGTTGCGATGGTAAATCTGGTAATAGGAGAAGTCGTTTACGGTGGTGTTGGGTCCGGATTATACGGAATGGTTATCTTCATCATCCTGACTGTTTTCATTGCTGGGCTAATGGTAGGCCGGACTCCGGAATATCTGGGTAAAAAAATTGAAGCATTTGAAGTGCAAATGGCAATCATAGCCGTACTTGCCCCCAGTACAGTTATTCTTTTATTTTCAGCACTGGCCTCAATTACTCCAAGTGGATTAGCAGGTCTGAACAATTCAGGACCGCATGGCTTCTCTGAAATTCTCTACACCTTTGCTTCGGCTGCAGGAAATAACGGTAGTGCATTTGCCGGACTGAATGCCAATACAGTCTTTTATAATATTTTGATCGGATTTGGAATGCTAATTGGCCGATTCGGTGTAATTATTCCGGTCATGGCTATTGCCGGAAATCTAGCCAAAAAGAAAATCACGCCTCCTTCTTCCGGGACTTTTCATACAGACAATTGGTTATTTGTTATGCTTCTGATCGCAGTCATTTTGATTGTAGGAGGATTAACATTCTTCCCGGCACTTTCGTTGGGACCGATTGTAGAACATCTATTGATGCAAAGCGGAATCACATTTTAATCTCGAACACCATGCAAGCAAAACATAAAACAAAGTTATTCAACAAAAAGATAATCCTTCATGCATTAAGGGATTCATTCATTAAACTAAATCCTGCAACCTTAATCAAAAACCCCGTTATCTTTATTGTTGGATTAGGATCAGTAATCACAACCATTGTTGTTATCATGAATATAGCAAAACATGAATATTCATCTTTCAACATGATGATTACAATATGGTTATGGTTCACAGTTCTCTTTGCCAATTTTTCTGAAGCCATTGCCGAAGGAAGAGGTAAAGCTCAGGCTGAAAGTCTTAGAAAAAATAAGACCCAAACGAAAGCAAGAAGAATTAATAGCAATGATCAGGAAGAGACGATCGGAGCTACGGAATTAAGCAAAGGGGATCTGGTGGTGTGTGAAGTAGGTGATGTAATACCAGCCGACGGTGAAGTCATTGAAGGAATTGCAAGTGTAGATGAATCAGCTATTACCGGAGAGTCTGCACCTGTGATCAGAGAAAGCGGAGGTGACCGTAGCGCTGTAACCGGAGGAACCAAAGTCATTAGCGATCGAATTCTTATTCGAGTTACATCTGAACAGGGCAATACATTTTTAGATCAGATGATCGCATTGGTCGAAGGAGCTAAAAGACAGAAAACCCCCAATGAGATCGCTCTTTCTATCCTTTTATCAGGGTTGTCAATCATCTTCATTCTAGCTGTAGTTACTCTTCCGGCATTCTTTGAATATAGTCTGAAAGCATCCGGGTTACCCATGTCTCAAAACCTCTCACTTCCTGTGTTAATCTCGCTGTTGGTTTGTCTGATCCCCACAACTATCGGGGGATTACTGAGTGCAATCGGGATCAGCGGAATGGATCGACTTCTCCAGCGTAATGTGATTGCAACAAGTGGAAGAGCAATCGAAGCTGCAGGTGATGTAGATGTACTGCTTTTAGATAAAACCGGTACCATCACATTAGGCAACCGTATGGCTACTGATTTTATTCCCGCCGAGGGGATATCCAGAGAACAGCTTGCAGACGCCACTCAGCTTTCATCTTTATCAGACGAAACCCCGGAAGGTCGTTCAATAGTTGTTCTTGCAAAAGAGAAATTCGGACTTCGGGGACGAGACATCCATCAACTTGATGCCGTTTTTATTCCTTTTACAGCTCAAACCAGAATGAGTGGAGTTGACGTAAAGCTTAAAGACGGGAGTATACGACACATTCGAAAAGGATCATCCGATGCCATTCGAAGATTTGTAGAATTAAATAATGGTTTTTTCCCGATTAAAGTTCTGGAAATAGTTGAAGATCTCGCCCGTAAAGGAGCAACCCCTTTAGTTGTTGCAGAGAACAATCGGGTACTTGGAGTCATTCACTTAAAAGACATTGTTAAAGGTGGAATCAAACAGCGATTTGCTCAATTGAGAAAAATGGGAATCCGAACTGTCATGGTAACCGGAGACAATCCATTGACCGCTGCAGCCATAGCGGCTGAGGCCGGAGTAGATGATTTTAT
>JAUZOB010000218.1 GCA_030706665.1 Bacteroidota bacterium | reverse complement strand
TCTTCTTCATCATTCAACTCAATCAGAACCACCACTTCTCCTACCGGAATCAGTGCATTCACGTCAAATAACACTTTTTTGATTTTTCCGGCAACCGGAGAAGGAATTTCCGAGTCAACTTTATCGGTTGCAATTTCAAAAAGGGGGGTGTCTTCCTCCACAACCTCCCCTTCCTTGACAAACCATCTCGTGATCGTTGCTTCTTGGACACTCTCGCCCAGCTTAGGCATGTATATTTTATATTCGGACATATAACTGTTTTTTTTACAACTTCTTAAACAAGAGAATGCCCGGAATGTTCAGCAGATACTACATGATACCGTACCTGATTTGCTTAATATTTGAGAGCCTTCATACACTATTGAAAGGAATATTGTTCTGCTTCAATTTTGTATGTAAGAAAATGTTAAGTCATTAAAAAATTGTCTTTCAGTATTGATAAGAAGAGTTTCGGAGAAAGTCAATTAAGATGATGAATCAGAATGGGAAAAATTGAAGTATTGGACTGATTCCAATTTTTAAATTACCGGATGATCCGGAACGATGAAAAAGTAAAGGGAGCATCTGCCGTTGTATGAGTTTAAACGGTAAATGCTCCCTTGAGCTGATTGTGAGCTCCTATGATGAAATGTTATACTTGGTTAAACCAGGCAAACATCATTTTTGTGAGAATTTTCTACGGATTAGACAATACAATGCAATTATCAGAATAACACTAATTTGACTTAAAAAAGATCCAAGATTTCCGATTGTGATATTCAACGTATAAACAAAACACAGGATTAGAATCCACCGTTCAAATTTAGCTAGAGAATGCCATAGTTTTATTCCAGCTACTACTGCTGCACTCCAGAACCCCCAGGCAATTATGGTCGGAGAACCGATAGAGACATCGATCGGTTGATTCTGATTGAAAATTGCACAGACTAGCCCCCCAATCACTGTAGATAAAATAAGTATAGTATAAATTAATTTTTCATTGGTCCTGTTTTCAATAATATAACCCGTCAGAATAATGACCAGCGAAAAATGAATCCAGTTTAACAGCCCTCCTACATAAAGCGGGTAGGTTAAAAAACGATACCAGGACTGTGGTTCATACAGGTTGTGAGGATATAAAACGAGAAAGTTACTCAACATCGGAATTGTTTGAGTAAGAATATTGACCACGAAGAAGACTATTGCAATTACAATAGATAAACGGGGCTTCTTTTCAATTAAAAATTCTTTCATGAATTTATGCTCTGATTTTTTGCTGCTAAAGTAAAAATACTGGAGATTCAATGTTCACAAAAGTTATAATTATTTTGATTTAATTAAACTTAGAAACATTGATGTGATTTTCTTATAGGCAATATCAGTATTTGACTCAATTCACTGCTGATTTTTCACATTACGATAATAAGTAAAGTGGCAAGATATTTTATGTGCCAGACATGTCAGAAAAATAGACGATCAAATAAGAATTGTTCCTTTTACGCTCTTGTCATGTCTAATTAAATGGAGAAAATGGATGATCGCAAGAACGATGGTATTTATTTTCTTACGATCTCCCCCTTTTCACCCATTTTTGACCGGATATTCATTCAGGCAATGTCGATGTAATTTCCTCTCTGATTTGCCGTGTATATATTAAATATAGCCGTTTCTCCTGCAAAACGGCTCATCCCATTCAGATGAATTCTGCGGGATAAATTCAAGCAGTTCTACCGAATTTCGAACAATAGAACGGATTTCCGACAAAGAATCAACACATCCTAAAGCCCGCGCCTGCATCAAAAGGTTTCCAATGGCTGTCGCTTCTCCGGGACCTGCTATTACAGGAATGCCAAGGGCATTCGCAGTCAGCTGGTTTAAGAATTTATTATTTGCCCCTCCTCCGATAATGTGCAGCTTCTCAATCTTCTCATTTGTAACTGCTTCAATCTGCTTGAGTGTCAACTTATATTTCAACGCCAGACTTTCAAAAATACACCTTACAGTTTCGGCAATTGTCATAGGAACCGGTTGGTTGCTCCTTCTGCAATATTCGGCAATTGCCTCAGGCATATTCTCCGGATTCATGAATAAAGCATCGTCCGGATCGATCAACGATTTAAATGCGGGTGCCGTTTGGCTTAATTCTACCAATTCAGGAAATGAATATTCTTTTTCCAAGGCCCATACTTTACGACATTCCTGTAAAAGCCACAAGCCGGTAATGTTTTTCAGGAAACGGATCGTCCCGTCAACACCTCCTTCATTAGTAAAGGCTAGCTCATAACTTTGGGGTGAGATATGAGGTTTCTCACTTTCGATTCCCATCAACGACCATGTGCCGGAGCTCAAATAAGCCCAATTCTTTCCTTCTGCAGGAACAGCCGCAATGGCAGAGGCAGTATCATGAGAAGCGACAGCAACTACCGGGATCGGTTTACTTCCTGTTTCTTCACAAATCTCTTCGGTCAGGTTTCCCAAAATAGTTCCGGGCCAGACTACTTCATTCATTAAACTTGTCGGAAGTCCCAGTACATCAAACAACTTCTCCTCCCATTGATTCGTTCCCGGACGTAAAAGCTGGGAGGTGCTGGCAATAGAAAACTCTGTCTTTTTAACTCCACAGAAAAGATAACTTAGTAAATCAGGCGTAAAAAGAAGATTGTCGGCAATTTCAAGTTGTGGCGATTTATCATGGACCATGGAAGAAATCTGAAAGAGCGAATTGAACTGCATAAACTGAATTCCGGTAAGGCCATACAGCTTTTCTTTAGGCATCAGCTTAAAAAAATCTTCCATCGCATTGTTCGTCCGACAATCACGATAAGCAAAAGGAATCCCGATAATGTTCCCACTTCGGTCAAGCAAGCCGAAATCGACGCCCCATGTATCTATTGCAATAGATTCCGGCTGAATTCCATGTTCCCGGATACAGATTTTCAATGATTTCTTAAGTTCGTCAAAGAGGCTGAACACATTCCAGTAATCGTGTCCGTGTATGCGTAACATTTGATTGTTGAAACGATGTATCTCCAACAATTCCAACGATTGCTGATCTTTCAGGGTTCCAAGAATTGCTCTTCCGCTGGAGGCTCCCAGATCAAATGCGAGAAAATGATGCATACTCATAAGTTTTGCTATTATTGCTTGTTAGTATAGTACTGTCCTGTTCTGTTATGCATCAAAATTAACGACTGTATTTAAAAATAAAAATAGGGAGCAATACTTTTTTAGCATCACTCCCTATTTTTTATTTTTAGTCTGATTCTGGAATAGCAGAACACAAGAAGTAATGCTATTCCAGGACTAGTAGGCTTAACAAAATCAGTCTTTTAGGAATGATTTTGCATCAATCAATGTATTTTTGTCGTCTTTGTAAAGAGCATAGTTAAACCCGGGATGAAGGCAATAAGCTCCAGTTTCGCCCGCTTTGTTTATTGCAATATATCCGATCTGGGATTCTTTATAATTCGGAATCTTCTTTACAATCCGCATGACTGCTTCTTCACAAGCCTTTTGAGGAGACATTCCGCTTCGCATTAATTCAACAACCAAAAAGCTTCCGAGAGTTTTCATAACCAATTCGCCCTGTCCGGTTGCGGCGGCACCTCCTACTTCATTGTCACAAAAGAGGCCGGCCCCGATGATAGGCGAATCCCCTACTCGCCCGTGCATTTTAAATGCAGCGCCACTTGTTGTGCAAGCACCTGAAATATCACCTTTGCTGTCAATGGCCAATAATGAAATCGTATCGTGATTTTCAATGTTTATAACCGGTTTATATTTGGATTCCTTTTTCCAATCTTCCCAAGCTTTACGCGCTTTATCGGTAAGGAGATTTTCTTTTTTGAATCCGTTGGCAAGAGCGAATTGCCGTGCGCCATCCCCCACAAGCATCACATGCGGCGTTTTCTCCATCACAAGACGAGCAACGGAAATAGGATGCATAATATCCTGCAGGAAGGCAACCGAACCGGCGTTTCCTTTTTCGTCCATAATGCAAGCGTCGAGAGTCACGAATCCGTCACGATCAGGAAATCCGCCGTATCCAACGGTCATTACATTCGGATCTGCTTCTGGCACACGCACTCCGGCTTCGACTGCATCAAGAGCACGGCCACCTTTTTTTAGCACTTCCCAGGCTGCTTCATTTGCCGGCATCCCGTGATTCCAAGTTGAGATCACAATCGGCTTCCCTTGTAAATGCTTTAATTTGGGGGCTTCTGCATCAACATGCTTCGTTAATGCAATACCAGCTGTAGCTAATGCTGCTCCCTGAATAAACTTTCTTCTGTCTAACATGGTTTGTTGGTTTATTTTGTGTTTTGAGTTTTAAAAAAGCTACTTATTTTTGGCACGAAAATAATGCGAAAAAACTAATAAACATACCAAATCATTCAAGTATGATCAAAGAAGCATGTGTTGAAAATATCAGGGAGGCTATCGCAGCAGAAAAGGCAGGGGCTTCGCGTTTAGAATTGTGTGAGAATCTTCAGGTTGGCGGGACCACCCCCTCTTATGGAACAATTAAATATTGCAAGCAGCAGCTTCGCATACCCTTTTTCTCAATGATACGTCCCAGAGGAGGAAATTTTGTGTATTCCGATCTGGAATTTACGATCATGAAGGAAGACATCCAAGTCTGCAAGTTATTAGGTGCCGACGGAGTTGTTTTCGGAATTTTGAAATCTGACAATACAATTGACATTGAAAGGACCAGGGAACTGGTGGAATTGGCAAAACCGATGCAGGTAACATTTCATAAAGCATTCGACCTGGTAAGCAATCCTGTTGCAGAAATGGAACGGTTGATTCAAATCGGAGTTGACAGAATCCTGACTTCAGGAACAAAAGATACTGCCTTGCAGGGACAGAATATTCTGAATGAACTGATCATTAAAGCGAACGGAAGAATTCAAATTGTTGTTGCAGGGAATGTTACGGCTGAGAATTTGGGAGAAGTGAAACGATTGATCCCTTCATTGGAATATCATGGCCGCCGCATTGTGATGGATCCGAAAAAGGTATAAGCGTTCTATTGGAGAATAGATCAAAAACTTTAAATCTTCAGAAAAGAGAGATCGGGTGAATAATGTGATTGGTAAGAATATGAATCAATTGAGATGGGGTTCTGATTTTCAAATGTCTGAAGAACTGCAGATTTGGATAAAAAGATAAAACTTTCATTGAGTTATAGAGATAGAGAAGTGTCTTTTCAATGAAAAATGATATTTATTAGAACCGAAAAATCTTCACTTCAATTAATTCAGGAATATAACTTAAAAAGCATTCTTCACCCAATTTGCTTTACCAGTAGTTACCGTTGCACTACCCTTTCGTTACCCAAAGAGGTAATCCAACGGTAGACTAAGGGTAGAGAAACCGTAGTGCTGATGTGCTTCAGTTTTTTTGGGGATGGTTTTATGCCTTTCTTGAAAATAAGACATATAAATTTCTCTCTTTTGTTTCAAAAAGCCAAGATCCACGGCCTAATTATTTGAAGACTTTAACCCAGAGTCCTTAATTTTATATTTCTATATAAGCCGTCTAACCGAAATCGACAAAGGGCAAAATTTTATGAATTTTAATTTCACAAGGTGATACTTCAACCTGAAGAGGTATTACTTCGACTCCCGCAGCACAAGCTTTGTGAAGTTTTTCAGCGTAAAGAGGGTCAATGGCAGCGGCAGGGCCAAATGCAACAACATCCATGCGCTGAATAACGTAGAGCATAACAGCTCTCATTCCAGTCTCCTTA
>JAUZOB010000217.1 GCA_030706665.1 Bacteroidota bacterium | reverse complement strand
GAGGAAATGAAACAGGAAGTTTTCCGGATGGGTTGTAATCACCGAAAAGTACATCGGCAATCGCATTTCCGGCCTGTGTTCCCAGAAACCAGGTTTCCACTATTGCAGGAACATTTTCTGCAATCCATGGAATCGTAATAGGACGGCCATTGGTTAGCAACACTACGACAGGCTTCCCGAGTTTGACAACTTCTTTCAACAAGTCTAGCTGATTACCGGGAATATCGATATGAGCACGAGAATGAGCTTCTCCGGTCATTCCTCCTGACTCTCCGATTACCATTACAATCTTATCAGCCTGTTTGGCCACATCCAATGCAGCAGAAAAATCTTCAGGCGTATTGGATTCAACTTCACACCCTTTTGCATATAAAACAGACGTATTGGATGAAACAGCAGACTTAATTCCCTGTAAAATTGTGACTACATCTTTCGGATTACCGGCTCCGCCCCAACAACCGATCATATCGGACTGACTGTCTGCCATCGGTCCGATTACGGCCAGTTTGCCAATATCTTTTCTCAACGGCAAAACGTTATTCTCATTTTTAAGCAATACGATTGACTTTCTTGCCATATCACGTGTTGCACTGAGATGTTCTGGAGTCAGGATATCTGTCTTTTCCCGGTTCGCATCGCAATAACGATACGGATCGGCAAATAATCCCAATTTATATTTCATTGTCAGGATTCTGCGGGCAGCCTCATCGATAACCTTCTCGGAAACGATGCCTTTTCGTACTAAATTTGCCAACTCATTACGGTAAATATTACTCCCCATATCCATATCCAGTCCGGCATTGGCCGAAAGTTTTGCAGCTTCCACTGCATTAGCAGCAAGACCATGTGGTATCAGTTCCCCGACAGCACAGGCATCCGAAACGACAAAACCTTTAAAGTTCCACTCATCTTTTAGTACCTTCCGGAGTAGAAAGGCATTTGCAGTAGCAGGTACTCCATTGAGCGTATTAAAAGAAGACATAAAAGTTCCCGCACCTGCATCAACAGCGGCCTTAAAAGGAGGCAAATACACTTCGCGCAACGTACGATCGGACATATCGACCGCATTGTAATCACGGCCTGCTTCGGCTGCTCCATAAGCAGCATAATGCTTAACACAAGCTACAATGGTATTATTCTTACTCAGATCGTCTCCCTGAAACCCTTGTACACGGGCTTTCGCGATAAGCGACCCGAGATATGTATCTTCTCCTGCCCCTTCGGCGATTCTTCCCCAACGGGCATCGCGTGCAATATCTACCATCGGGGCAAAAGTCCAGTTAACCCCCATTGCAGATGCCTCAACGGCAGCAATTCTTGCCGAACGTTCAATTGCGGAAAGATCCCAACTGGCAGCTTCAGCCAACGGAATAGGGAAAATCGTTTTCATCCCGTGAATGACATCCAAACCGAAAATAAGGGGGATATGCAAACGTGACTCCTCAACGGCAATTCGCTGGAACTTCCGGATAACATCAGTCCCTGCAAGATTCAGTACTGACCCGATCATCCCGTTTCTCATATCTTTTCCCTGAGCGCTGACCGGGTTAATAGGACCGGTATTGGCAAAATCACCTCCAACCTGATTCATCTGACCGATCTTTTCTTCCAGAGTCATCTTCTTCATCAGGTCATCAATGAACTTGTCCATTTCCGATCGTTTTTCAGATAGCTGGGCTACTGCGTTCTTATGACGTGCTGCATTCTGAGCTTCAACAGAAGCAGCAGAAAGGAACGCCCCACCTCCCAGCAACAATGCTAAACCATAAGAAACAACCTTTGCTTTCAGGTTTCCAGCCCTAAAGCAGATCATCTCCAAAAAAGAATTGTAATGTTTCATTTTCTTCTCCATTGGTCACTTTTTAATTGTATTAATTTTTTATCTTAGTTATATCATAACTAACAAGTGGCATAAAAATAGATAAAATATCTTTTAATTTAACAGAACACCTCTGTTGTATTCGTTCTAAATACGACTTTCAAGACAGAGCAACATCTTAGTTGTCTTACCGTTGCTTTACCGTTGAACTACCCTTCCTTTACCGTTTGGGTAAAGAAAGGGTTGTTAAAAGGTAGTAAAACAAAGGTGTTATTGTTTCGATTCGTTGTACGTTTTCAATGCATCAACCTTATAATAATGCTTATTTTAGCTAAGAATTGTCAAACATTATGCATCTCATTCGAATAATCATTCCATCATGAAAAAAACTTTAATCCTTTTCGTCATTATGGCTCTATTCTGTCAAGGCAAGGCCGAAAATAGCAATCGGGGTTTTCTGTCCAAAGAGAACATTGATCAAACAATCGATGCGCTTACCGCTAAATACGGAAAAGCTCAGGAAGCCCAAATTAAAAGAGGGGTAGAACATGCAGCCAAACTATGGCTCAAAGAAGATGGCGACGCAGAAGCGTTCAATACCTTCTGTATCGGGAATTACTTTGCAGATCCTGCAGTAAAGGATCAGGTATTTGCTAAAGTTTCGGAATACCTTGAGTCTTTGAACGGGCATTTCAATAAAATCTCGCTCGATCTGCAGAAGAATCTCCATCTCAATACAGGTCCGCTGCTCCCGATCGATGAAATGTTTGGAGCCTATAATCCCGTAGCTCATCTGCAGGACGATTTCTATGCCAACAAGATCGCATTCATTATCGCACTCAATTTCCCATATTATACCACCGAAGAAAAGATTGATCTGGGGAAAACATGGTCACGCAAAGAGTGGGCCTATGCCCGGTTGGGTGACTTCTTCCGGTCGCGCGTTCCTGCTGCTTTGAATCAAAAACTCAGCGATGTGACAACCCAGGCAGAAACATACATCTCCCAGTACAATATTTACATGGGCAAACTGCTCGATAATAAAGGGACCCGGCTTTTCCCCGCCGATATGATTTTACTTTCGCACTGGAACCTGCGTGATGAGCTTAAATCGAACTATGCGAATAAGGTGAACGGAATGGCGAAGCAAAAGATGATCTATCAGGTCATGAAACGTATCATCAATCAGGATATTCCTCAACAGGCCATCAATAGCAATGCATACGAGTGGAATCCTTTTACCAATAAAACATGGAAGGAGGGTCAGGAAGTAACTCTGCAGTCCGAACCAGATTCAAGATATCAGCAGATTCTCAATATATTTCATGCAATGAAAGAGATTGATGCTTACGAACCGGACATGAATACTTATATCGCCCGTAAGTTCTCCGGAGAAATGCAAATTCCACAGCCTGAGGTAGAAAAATTATTCGATCAACTGCTGACCTCTCCCCAGGTCAAACAGGTTGCTGCATTGATAAAGAAACGGCTGGGTCGGAATCTGGAGCCCTATGATATCTGGTACGATGGCTTTAAATCAAGAAGCAGTATCTCCGAAACAAAACTGGATGAAATGACGAAAGCCAAATATCCAAATCCGGCTGCATTTGAAAAAGACATGCCCAACCTGCTTATGAAACTCGGGTTTACTCCTGAAAAAGCACAATATATTGCTTCTAAAATTGAGGTCGATCCGGCAAGAGGTTCCGGTCATGCATGGGGAGCCCAAATGAAGGGTGAGAAAGCACATCTGAGGACCAGTATCCCTGCCGATGGCATGAACTACAAGGGATATAATATTGCAGTGCATGAATTCGGTCATAATGTAGAACAGACCACTTCCCTATATGATGTCGATTACTATATGCTGAACGGAGTGCCCAATACAGCCTTCACGGAAGCGCTTGCATTCGTCTTTCAAAAAAGGGATTTGGAGTTACTTGGAATGCCCGATACCAACCCGCAGAAAGAAGACCTGGAGACTCTGGATATCTTTTGGTCAGTATATGAAGTCATGGGAGTTTCAATGGTCGACATGAAGACCTGGAAATGGTTGTATGCAAACCCGGACTGCACGGCAGCCCAGTTAAAAGAGGCAGTTATCGGCATTGCAAAAGAAGTATGGAACAAATACTATGCTCCTGCATTTGGGAAGAAAGATGAGCCTATTCTGGCTATTTATTCACACATGATCGATACCCCGCTTTATCTTTCGGCTTACTCATTCGGAGATATCATCCATTTTCAGCTTGAAGAAAACTTTAAAGGGAAAAGTTTTGCCAATGAAGTATCACGGATTTATAAACTGGGGCAGCTCACCCCTGATCAATGGATGATGGAAGCGGTCGGAGTTCCGCTCACCATTCAGCCTCTTCTGAAAGCGACTGACGAAGCTTTGAAAAGAATGAAATAACGATTTCAGTCCAATTAACAAAAGAGGCTGTCCCCCAATCAGGAGACAGCCTCTTTTTCATATTCTTATCTGGGAAATGATTATGCCATGTTGTGATAAACGTTTTGCACATCGTCATCCTCATCCAATCTTTCAAGCAGCTTTTCTACGTCAACCTGCTGTTCCGGAGTTAATTCTTTCACATCCTGAGGAATCCGGTCGAAGCCCGAAGACAGTACTTCAAAGCCTTTTTCTTCAAGTGCACTTTGCAAAACACCATAATTATTGAATGGAGCCCAAATCATCAATCCATCTTCATCAGCATAGATTTCATCTGCACCATAATCAATCAGTTCAAGTTCAAGCTCTTCCTGATCGAGTTCTTCATTTTTAATTTTGAAAAAGCATTTATGCTCAAACATAAATTCTACAGATCCCTGAGTTCCGAGGCTACCGTTAAATTTATTGAAGTAACTGCGGACATTCCCAACAGTACGGGTGTTGTTATCAGTTGCCGCTTCGATTAATAATGCGATTCCGTAAGGAGCATATCCTTCGAGTACTACTTCTTTGTAATCTGCCTGATCTTTAGAAACAGCACGTTTAATTGCACGTTCCACATTATCTTTAGGCATATTGGCTGCTTTCGCATTCTGTACAAGCGCTCTCAGACGGGGGTTAGTTTCCGGATGGGGGCCTCCTGCTTTTACTGCGATTACAATTTCCTTTCCCAGACGGGTAAAGGTTTTAGCCATTTTATTCCATCTTGCGAATTTTCGCTCTTTCCTATATTCAAATGCTCTACCCATATAGAGTTAGTTTTAATTTTTGCGCAAATTTAGTATTAATTTTCAGGAACAATATTTTTTTTGATTGAATCCGCTATCCTTCTAATTCAGATTTTACATTTTTTGCGCAGAAGGGCCTTTCACGAGGAAATAAGGGGCAAACAGATCTTCTTTATTATAAAGTATCGGGGAGACTCCATCAGGCAGAGTAACTTTACATCCTGCAACTTCTGCAACGGCATGACCGGCTGCTATGTCCCATTCCATAATATGACTAAAGCGAGGATATAGGTCTGCTTTTCCTTCTGCCATGATGAAAAACTTCAGAGAGCTTCCACGTATGACAAGCTCTACGTTCTCTTGCCCCCGTTCGCTCATTACAGCCCCGATATAGGCTTTCGTTTCAGCATTCATATGCGAGCGGCTTCCGACAATGACATATTTGGTGCGATCGGTGCAGACCGGCAATTGAACGGTTCTGTTTTTCAGTTCTTCCCAGTTCGATGGGACTCCGTCTGCTTCAGGCAGATTCATGCGATAAGCTCCTACCCCTTGCGCCACGAAATAAAAGACATGCATCTGAGGGGCGTACACGACCCCTAGAATAGTCCTGTTATTTTCGATCAAAGCAATATTTACGGTAAAATCTGCCGATCTGTTTATGAATTCTTTGGTTCCGTCTAAAGGATCTACAATCCAAAGCCTGTCCCAATGTTTGCGAACGGAATAATCCGGAATATGCT
>JAUZOB010000216.1 GCA_030706665.1 Bacteroidota bacterium | reverse complement strand
TATTTCTGAAGAATAAGCAACACCCATGCGTAAATTGGTAGGAATAAAATATTTCGTTCCGTCACCATAAGAGATTTTTGATCCGATATTTGAGATATCAACTCCGGCAGACAAGAGATTTTTATAACGGTCTGACTTCAACTCCTGCTGATAGTAAAAAGAGACATCAGCCGCAAAAGCATTTCCCGGTCTGAGTGTTTCAGTCCCTGTCATACTGGTTCCCAAATCAGAATGAATATAGCGAAGAGCTACACTCCCTGAGAATTTATCGGATAACAGGCGGGTATATCCAAAGTCAATTGCAAATTCATTGGGATTCTGCATTCCCTGAGACTCTCCTGCGTCATTCCGAAATGTAATTTGTCCCAAAGAGAAATAACGCATTCCGCCGCTAACAGTTTGTTGATCATCAAGCTTTCGATACCCGACCAAATAAGCCAGATTCATATCGCCGACCAATTTTCGCATCCACGGAGTATAAGAAAGAGACACTCCTGCTTCACTTTCAATGAAAGCATATTTGGCAGGATTCCAATAGAGCGAATTCACATCCGGAGAGATTGCCACTCCTGCGTCCCCCATTGCGCCCCCCCTTGATTCGGGTGCGATCGTAAGAAACGGAACTGCAGTTGTTATTACATTGGATCCATTGGATGTTACTTGCCCGTATATTCTATTCTCTAAAGAAATGAATATGAGCGCTGCTACGACAAAGGTGAGATACTTTCGCATACGGATTTATTATATATTTTAAGAATCGCAAATATAGAGATTTCCAATCCTTTACAACTCATTTCAAATAGAACAAACGCATCATTACTTAAATTATTATCTATCAACTACTGATTTATTTAATAACAAACACTTTTTTATTCCTGAGCCTTTCTACCCTGTATATACACATAATAAAGTCACAATTTCTACCCTCTTTTCCGACACACCGTTGTACCAGTCACAAATTGTCAGAACAGGGTTGATTATTTATCATCGAAAGTACCATTCCTCCTTTTCCGGATACTATTACATAAACCAGTTTTACAATCCCGATTTTTCTTAAGTTAGTCAAAAGGGATGTGCCATATTCCTCGGTCGCTAATACTTATTTCCACCCTTGTTCTTGCCTTAATTCCAGAATGATCCATATAGCCTTAGGATGCTATTTTTTGCTTCATTTGCATTCCACTTCCGGGGTCATATAAATGTACGAAAAGACAAAATATGAGTAAAACAAAGAATTTTCTTCACAAAAAGCACTTCCGATGTAATAAATCCAATTACAAAACGTTTTCCAAATAAAATTGTTTTGACAGGATAATACTTTTTAGAATTTTGAATTGACATTCTACAGACTTATTCTTACATCGTTTGTATTATGCAATCAAGAAAGGACCAAAAGATGAGTCATTCAAATAAGATTTGATCTGTGAGAAATTAGAAATAAAAGCTCAAACTAGTTGGGAATATTTTGAGTTTGCAGTCATTATTTCTTTTTTTGTATTAAAATAGGGTCACACCTGCAAAAATTGTAAATAAAATTATCAAATTTGCAATTACTCGGTTACTTGTAGGTAGCCAATCAGAATCCTGTAGTCTATCAGACATACAGGAAGCGTTAACCATTTTAAGTCAGAATATTAGAAAATACGATAAAATGAGATTACAGTCATTTCTATTGATCGCCTTGTCAATATCCCTACTGTCTTCATGTAGTAAGAAGTCTTCCAAAAATGCTTCATCAACTACAGGATGGGCCTATAACGATCCGCAGACGGGAGGATTTCAGTCAGACGGAGCTTATGAACAGGCAACAGGACCGGGCTTAGCGTTTATTCAGGGAGGTACCTTTATTATGGGAAGAGTAGAAGAAGATGTGATGCACAAAGGAGACAATCCCCCCCGTCGTGT
Source organism: Bacteroidota bacterium (assembly GCA_030706665.1). Taxonomy (GTDB): domain Bacteria; phylum Bacteroidota; class Bacteroidia; order Bacteroidales; family Prolixibacteraceae; genus JAUZOB01. Next base: position 3,959 of record JAUZOB010000216.1, on the reverse strand, counting down.
TACTGTAGCTTCATTTTACATGGATCAGACTGAAGTCAGAAATATTGACTATCGCGAATATCTTCACTGGCTTAGAAGAGTATATCCAGGCAATCCGGAAAAGTATCAGACAGCCTTGCCCGATACTCTTGTATGGAGAGAAGAGCTAGCCTACAACGAGCCTTATATCAACAACTATCTGCGTCATCCGGCATATAGCAACTACCCAGTAGTAGGTGTCAGCTGGATTCAGGCAAATGATTATTGCAGGTGGAGAACCGACCGTGTGAATGAGAAGATTCTTATTGATCGCGGCATTCTAAAACCGGATCCTGATCAAAAAGGGCAAAATATATTTACGACTGAATCTTATCTTGCAGGAATGTACAATGGGGCAGCAGGAAAGACGCCTATGCGTGATGCAAAAAACACAGAACGCAGAGCACGTTGGGAAGATGGTTTCCTTTTACCCAATTATCGACTTCCAACCGAAGCTGAATGGGAATACGCCGCCTACGGTTTAATTGGAAATGCCGACGGGGAATTACTCTCCAATCGTAAGATATATCCATGGAACGGAGCAACACTTCGTTCTCCGGAAAATAAGACCAAAGGGCAAATGATGGCGAACTTCACCCGTGGACGTGGAGATATGATGGGAATGGCCGGTGCATTAAATGACAATGCCGACATCCCGGCACCTGTTGATTCTTACGCACCTAATGACTATGGCTTATATTGTATGGCCGGGAATGTCAACGAATGGGTTGCCGATGTATATCGACCTTTGTCTAATTTAGACGTTAAAGAATTCCAGCCATACCGGGGGAATGTCTTTACCCGTTATAAAAAAGACGCAGCAGGCAAACTCATGCGTGATCAATATGGACGCCTGATGGTTGACACCATTGCTGATTATCGCAACTTCCGGGATGGTTCATATGACTCTCAAATAGTAGAAGGGGACAACTGGGTAGAGAAAAAAGACAACCTCAAAACGCACAATATGTATGTGCAAGGCAAACATGCAGGCGAATTCTCATCCCTGATTACCGACCATGCCAGAGTTTACAAAGGAGGATCATGGAAAGACAGACCTTATTGGTTATCTCCCGGCACACGTCGTTATCTCGATGAAAACCGTTCAACCAGTGATCTTGGCTTCCGTTGCGCAATGACCCGTGTTGGTAGCCCAAAAGGTTTTAAACATTAGAATTTATCATTTCATTCACGATAAAAAGAGGCTGTCCGGGTAATTTCGGACAGCCTCTTTTGTTTGTATGATCCTCCAAGCCTAAACTCAAACATTCATTTTTTAAAAGGCAAATCGACTTCTGGAATAGTCCCTTTTCTATTATTCATTACTAAGATTGAATCGGAACAAAAATTTCCACTCCCCTCTTTCATTATTCCCATTCATCAGTATTTTAGCCACAACGAGAGTTTCTTCTAATTAGAAGAAACTTATATAATTCCCTGATAAGCAAAAGCGTTAGTCTCGCACAAGAGTTCATTCTAATTAGAAGAAACTCATATCAGATTACACCACACATAAAATCGCAAATGCTGCATTTGTTATTATTAACGCTATAGCATCACGATTTCAAGACCTTATCGAGATCCCCCTTCATGCGAAATTCGAACGGGATTCAATCATTATTTTAACGAATGGAATATAGCGTTGCGATAATCTTGATCTCTTTTTGATACCCTTAATTTATATTTCTACTTCTCTTTTGAAAAAAGCGCCATAAAATCAGCTCCTATTCCTCTATGTTTTTTTATTTTCACCCTCTGAAAAAAGAAAACGTTATGCAAACAGAACAACTGTATCAGATATTTCTCAAATTTCCACAGGTAATAACCGATAGCAGAAAGGCTTCACCCGGAACTCTGTTTTTTGCTCTTAAAGGAGATAATTTCGACGGAAATACTTACGCATCCAAGGCACTGGAATCAGGTTGCGAATACGCAATCATTGACAATCCGGAATTCTATCTGAACGAAAAAACCATTTTGGTTGAAGATACGCTGATTGCTTTACAAAAACTGGCAGCTTTTCATCGCAAAACACTTGGTCTTCCGATTCTGTCAATCACCGGAACTAATGGGAAAACAACCACCAAAGAATTGGTACACGCAGTTCTGTCTAAGAAATTCCGGACTATTGCCACTACCGGAAATCTAAACAATCACATTGGAGTTCCTTTGACGTTGCTCAGCATTACCCCGGACATTGAAATGGCTGTTGTAGAAATGGGAGCCAATCATCCGGGAGAAATTGCAACGCTTTGTGAAATTGCTCAACCTGATTTCGGATTGATTACAAACATCGGGAAAGCCCATCTTGAAGGATTTGGGTCATTTGAAGGAATAAAAAAGACAAAAGGCGAGCTGTACCGTTTCCTTGAAAAGCACCAGGGACGCATCTTTATCAACAAAGACAATCCGATTCTGAAAGAAATATCAGGTAATCTGCCTCGTTTTACTTACGGAACAGACGATAATGCCGAATTGCAGGGAGAGATCCTGGATACTGCAAGTATGTTTCTTTATTTCAGAGCTCTTTATCCCAAAGGATGGTTATATCACAAGACAAATCTGGTAGGAAACTATAATTTTGAGAATGCAATGGCTGCTGCAGCTATCGGACTATACTTCGGTGTCGATCCGTTGCTGATTCAAAAAGCAATAGAAGAATACAAACCACAAAACCTGCGATCTCAATTAATTCGTAAAGAGAACAACACGATCCTCCTCGATGCATACAATGCAAATCCGACAAGCATGAGGGCATCATTAAACAACTTCATCAAAATGAAACCCCATAAGCCATTGCTTATTTTGGGCGACATGCTTGAACTCGGAGCCTCTTCTGCTGAAGAACACCAAAAGATTATTGAATTAGCAATCGAAGGCAGATTCAAGAATGTAATACTAGTTGGCGAGCAATTTGGGAATACTTCTACTCCCGACGGTTATCTTAAATTTACCACCTCGAAAGAAGTTGCAGAATTTCTCAAACAAACACCTCCCGAAGGGAATACGATACTTATTAAGGGTTCAAGAGGAATCAAGCTTGAAGGTTTGGTTGAATTGATTTCTTAGCGATATTCAAATTAATAACAGAATGAGACTGTTTGAATAGTCCGGTTAGCTTTCGCAACAGACTTATCAGACAGTCTCATTTTATTTATTCTAAGATACAATTACCCTCGTTCAATAAGAAGTCCCGCAACAATGGAATGGTAATGCATTAAAAATCTCTCATCTTCGTGAATTCTACAGAGCTTAAAAAAGGAATATCTCAGATGATCAAATTCATTTCACTCCTGTAATTAAACACATTCTCACCTCAGATCTTTGAACGATTATATTACAACGCGATCCAATCAACATTTTATCTGGGCGTTGTTTATATTGGAATAATCAACCGGAACTTGAATATTTTCAAATAACAAAGATCCTTATCCCGTAGCCGTTTCCTTTCAATTATTTATTGTTTCGAAACATTCAACACATCCTGTATGGCCTGTTCAAAAGTCGCTTTAGGCAATGCACCCTTAGCCATTTGCGGTTGTCCTTCCAAAGGAACAAACAACAGAGAAGGAATACTTTGAATTCCAAACATTGCAGAAAGTTCCTGTTCCTTTTCTGTATCTACTTTATAGATTTTAAGTTTTTCACCATATTCCTGCTGCAACTCTTCCAAAATGGGAGCAACCATTTTACAAGGGCCGCACCAGTTTGCATAAAAATCAATCAAACATGGAGTACTGCCTTCATATTTCCATTCTTTATTTGCTTCAAAGTTGAATACTTTATCTTTGAAAGTTTCTTTAGTAAGATGTTCTAACATATCCTTATTTTTTAATTGGTTTATATATTTACATTTCTCTATTTGTATATATCAACTACTATGCCAATCCATCATTTCTATAACTTCGAATGGTAATAAGCTAAATAGTTGTAATTTTGTC
>JAUZOB010000215.1 GCA_030706665.1 Bacteroidota bacterium | reverse complement strand
GGACTCATGGAAAATCTCTCTAATCCGTTTCTGTTTCTATAGTGAATATTGCTTTCTTGTTGTATTTGCAAGGAGAAGCAAAAAAATATCTATCTTCCCGACTTTAAAAGTCGATCTTAAAATCAATTGATTATTAGTATACTGAAGTTCTATTTCTATGTTCTGGATTGAATTAATTATTGTTCTTCTTGCGATTTTTATCGGTGCCCGTTTAGGAGGGATCGGATTAGGGGTGATGGGCGCGTTAGGATTAGCGATACTGACATTCGGGTTTCATCTTCAACCAACGACTGCTCCTATTGATGTAATGTTGATGATTGTTTCTGTTGTAACGGCTGCCGGAGCAATGCAGGCAGCTCTTGGACTTGATTATCTGGTACTTCTTGCAGAAAAAATATTACGGAGACATCCTTCGCGAATTACTTATTACGGTCCTTTGGTGACTTATCTTTTTACTTTTGTGGCTGGAACCGGGCATGTGGCATATTCTATTTTGCCTGTAATTGCAGAAGTGGCTACTGAAACGAAAGTGAGGCCCGAGCGTCCTTTGTCAATTTCTGTGATTGCTTCTCAACAGGCAATTACAGCAAGTCCCATGTCGGCTGCAACTGCAGCGATTCTCGCATTGTTGACTCCTATGGGGATTACGCTGCCAAATATCCTGATGATATGTATCCCGTCAACTTTGATCGGGGTGACTATCGCAGCCTTTTTTGCAAACCATATGGGAAAGAATCTGGTTGATGATCCTGAATATTTACAACGATTGAAAGACGGATTATTAAAACCATCCGATCATTCAAAGAGTGTTGCCGATATTCCATCAAAAGCAAAAATCTCAGTTCTGCTTTTTATCATGGGTGCTTTTGCTGTGGTCTCGTTCGGATCCTTTCCTTTTTTAAGACCTGAATGGGTTGTCGAGGGTGTTAAAGTGAAAATGGGAATGCCGGAGGTGATTGAAATTGTCATGTTATGTGTGGCGGCACTGATTATTTTGATATGTCGCCCAAAGATGAATTCATTGATATCCGGATCAGTGTTCCTTGCCGGGATACAGGCTGTGATTGCGATATTCGGAATCGCATGGATGGGCGATACTTTCTTTGCCGGGAATAAGGCGTTTCTTAGCGGAGGCATACAGAACCTGGTAACCGCAATGCCCTGGCTGTTTGCGATTGCCCTATTCTTTATGTCGGTGTTGCTTTATAGTCAGGCTGCGACCGTAAGAGCTTTGATGCCTTTGGCAATAACATTAGGATTACCTGCGGCTTCAATGATTGCGATGTTTCCGGCAGTCAACGGCTATTTCTTTATTCCGAATTATCCTACGATTGTTGCAGCGATAAACTTTGACCGAACTGGGACGACTCGAATTGGACGTTATGTTCTTAATCATAGTTTTATGATCCCGGGATTGGTAGCCACAATTTTTTCTGTAGGGGCTGGATTTATCCTGAGTGCCTTGTTTCTGGGCTGATTTGGTGGATAATGGGTTTAAAAAATGGTTATTTCAACCATAGAAAGAGTATAAATTGTACCTTTTTTTTGCTTGTGTTAACCTTAGAATCTACTTTTGTGGGAAAATTAAAGAATTCTGCATTTTTTGATAAACAAAATGGGAAGCTTATGAGCAAATTTTTAAGCGCTTCTATCGGAAGAAAGATTCTGATGAGTGTCACAGGACTATTCCTCGTGATATTTGTAGCAGTCCACTTGTGTCTCAACATCTTGTTGATTTTTGACAACAGTGGTGACTTGTTTAACATGGCCGCACACTTTATGGCCACCAATCCGTTAATCAAAGTTATGGAGCCCGTTCTGGCTCTCGGATTTTTCGTTCATATTATCTGGTCGTTCATCGTTACCCTTCAGAACATGAAGGCAAGACCGATCAGCTATAATGTGGGGAATAAATCCAAGACCACATCCTGGGCTTCGAAGAACATGCTGATCCTCGGATCATTAGTATTGGTGTTCTTAGTAATTCACTTGATGAACTTTTTCCTGAAGATTAAGTTCAATTCTGCTTCGTTGGGAGAAGTTGAAGTAATGCAAGCCGGCTCTCTGGTTAAAATGGAGAATGCTTATGCTCTTGTATCAACACTGTTTATTAACAGCTCTTTGTACTGCATTATTTACATCGTTGGTGCAGTTCTGCTGGGTTTACACCTTACTCACGGGTTCTGGTCAGCTTTCCAGACAATTGGTTTAAACAACAAAATTTGGAAAAGCAGATTGGGAATTATTGCAATTGCTTACGCCATAATTATTGCTGTTGGCTATTCGGTAATCCCGTTGTATTTCATGTTAGGTTTTTCAAAGTAAATTTTAATTGTTGAATTATGAGCATTTTGAATTCTAAGATACCTGAAGGCCCTCTTGCTGAGAAATGGAACAGGCATAAAGCAGCCATCAAGGTGGTGAGCCCTGCCAATAAGAGAAAATTGGACGTTATTGTAATCGGGACCGGTCTTGCCGGTGGTTCTGCTGCAGCTTCTCTTGCTGAGCTGGGTTACAATGTGCATGCATTTTGCTACCAGGATAGCCCGCGTAGAGCTCACTCTATCGCTGCTCAGGGTGGTATCAATGCTGCTAAGAACTACCAGAACGATAATGACTCGGTTTTCCGTCTTTTTTATGATACCATCAAAGGTGGAGACTATCGTGCACGTGAAGCAAATGTTTATCGTTTGGCTGAAGTCTCTCCTAATATTATTGACCAGTGCGTTTCACAAGGTGTGCCTTTCGCTCGTGAATACGGCGGAACACTTTCGAACCGTTCTTTCGGTGGCGTACTTGTAAGTCGTACTTTCTATGCCCGTGGTCAGACCGGTCAGCAGTTGTTGCTGGGATGTTATGCATCTATGAACCGTCAGATTGCCAAAGGGCAGATCAAAATGTATAACCGCCATGAAATGCTTGACCTTGTAATCATCGATGGTAAAGCTCGCGGTATCATTGCCCGTGATATGGTGACTGGTGAAATTAAACGTTTCGGAGCTCACGCTGTCGTTATTGCTTCAGGTGGTTACGGAAACGTATTCTTCCTTTCAACCAATGCTATGGGTTGTAATGCATCGGCTTCATGGGTGGCTTATAAAAAAGGTGCATGTTTTGCTAATCCTTGTTTCGTTCAGATTCACCCTACTTGTATTCCGGTTCATGGTGACCAGCAGTCTAAACTGACTTTGATGTCAGAATCTCTGCGTAATGACGGTCGTGTTTGGACTCCTAAGAAGAAAGAGGATGCTGAGAAACTCCAGAAAGGTCTTATCGGACCGAATGATATTGCTGATGAGGATCGCGATTTCTACCTGGAAAGAAGATATCCTTCTTACGGAAACCTTGTTCCGCGTGACGTTGCTTCACGTGCTGCCAAAGAACGTTGTGACGAAGGATTCGGAGTAAACAATACAGGTAAAGCTGTATTCCTTGATTTTAAATATGCTATTGAACGTTTGGGTAGAGATACAATCGAAAAACGATATGGTAACCTCTTCCAGATGTATGAAAAGATTACCGATACCGATCCATACAAACAGCCAATGATGATTTATCCGGCGATCCATTATACTATGGGTGGATTGTGGGTTGATTATAATTTGATGACCAATATTCCCGGATTGTATGCAATCGGAGAAGCAAACTTCTCAGATCACGGTGCTAACCGTTTGGGAGCTTCTGCTTTGATGCAGGGTCTTGCTGATGGTTACTTCGTATTGCCTTACACCATCGGTGATTACTTGGCAAACGAAATTATGGTTCCGAAGATTGATACCAAAGCACCTGAATTTGATGCTGCTGAAAAAGAAGTTTCTGCTAAATTGGAAAAACTCTTTAACATTAAAGGGTCTGAACCAGTTGACCACTTCCATAAGAAATTAGGTCACTTTATGTGGGACTATGTGGGAATGGCTCGTAATGCAGAAGGTCTGAAAAAAGCAATTCAAGGTATTCGGGAACTTCGTGAAGAATTCTGGAAAAATGTGTATGTGCCAGGAGAACTAAGCAATGTAAACCCTGAACTTGAAAAAGCAGGACGTGTTGCTGATTTCCTTGAACTGGGCGAACTTATGGCAATTGATGCTTTGAACCGTAATGAATCATGTGGTGGCCACTTCCGTGAAGAGTCAGCAACTGAAGAAGGTGAAGCTAAACGTGATGACGAAAACTTCACTTACACTGCGGCATGGCAATACAATGGCCCTGATAGCGAGCCAATCTTAAACAAGGATAAACTTGTGTTCGAGAATGTAAAACTTACACAGAGAAGTTATAAGTAGGTCCGGCAAATTCAAAATGAAAGAATTATGGCAGATAAAATTTTAAATAAAATATACGTAAAGGCCTGGAGGCAGAACAGCCCCAGTGACAAAGGGAAATTCGAAACTTATGAAGTGGAGAATATCTCTCAGGGAAGTTCATTCCTTGAAATGCTGGATATTTTGAACGATAAGCTGATTCGTGAAGGGAAAGACCCCATTGCATTTGATCACGACTGTCGCGAAGGTATCTGCGGTATGTGCAGTTTGTATGTTAATGGCCATCCACACGGACCAGACACTGAAGTAACAACTTGTCAGTTGCATATGCGGAAATTCGACGAAGGTGCAACGATTACTATCGAACCATGGCGTTCAGGGGCCTTCCCTGTAATCAAAGACCTTATGGTTGACCGTTCTGCTTTCGATAAGATTCTTCAGGCTGGTGGATTCATCTCTGTAAATACAGGTCCTGTTCCTGACGGAAATGCGATTCCGATCGGTACTGATGATGCAGAAGAGGCAATGGATGCTGCTGCTTGTATTGGTTGCGGTGCTTGTGTTGCTGCTTGTAAGAATTCTTCGGCTATGTTATTCGTCTCTGCAAAGGTTTCTCACCTTGCTAAATTGCCACAGGGACGTGTTGAAGCTAAACGTCGTGTGTTGAATATGATTAACAAAATGGATGAACTAGGATTCGGTGGTTGTACCAATACCGGTGCTTGTGAAGCTGAGTGTCCTAAATCAATCTCTATTTCAAACATCGCTCGTTTGAACCGTGAATATGTAGTAGCTACTATTGTTGAGTAATTTACGAGAGAATATACTTAAAAGGGCTGTTCCATCTGGGACAGCCCTTTTTTACATCCGGATTAAGAATTTGCGGTCAGGTTATAATTTAGTCGGAGAAGTTGATTAAAAGACTAGAGATTTAGATCGTATAGTTTTTATGTCTTTTCAATCTTGCATAAATATCCAGATGGGCTCTCAGTCCTTTATCTGATGTGAAATTCTCTTTGATAATGCATCGATTTCCTGTACAAATTAATTTCTTCTGTTAGGTGAACCAGAAATTACTGGATTGTCTGATAAATTCTGCATGGACAACCTTTTGATGAGTGTAAGGCTGGAAATTGTTTGATTCCCATCGGAATTATTGTGAGTTCTTCCGGTTAATCTTATGGCTGTGAATTCGGAGATGCATCCCAATAAAAATAACATACAAGTTCGAAGAATGCATAATCTGATCTGAGGGCTTTTGGAGAGGGGATTTGACAGTGAAGAGTGAGATGCGAAAGTTTGTGTGTTGGGGTGGAAGGATGTGGAGAATGGGCTTAAAACGGGGTACTGTGAGTCGGATTTCGAATCTGGAATAATTGATTGTATGCCCTTATTGTAATACATGAAATGAACCTCTTCAATGTGTTGCAGGTTATTTCAATCTATCATCTCAATTTCCGTTTTAGTTTATCACTAAATTTGAAGAAGAACTTCCTTCTTCAGTAAAAGACATTGTCTGAAATTTCGGGAATAGAAAAGGGGAGTGGAAGAAGGATTTTACTTAAAAGGCCGGAGAGTGTAAGTCCCAAAATCGGGCATTTACAATCTTCAGCCTTTTGAATATTGAATTGAAATGTGAATCAGTTCTTTTATGCTTTAT
>JAUZOB010000214.1 GCA_030706665.1 Bacteroidota bacterium | reverse complement strand
TCCTTCCAAAGGAACAAACAACAGAGAAGGAATACTTTGAATTCCAAACATTGCAGAAAGTTCCTGTTCCTTTTCTGTATCTACTTTATAGATTTTAAGTTTTTCACCATACTCCTTCTGCAACTCTTCCAAAATGGGAGCAACCATTTTACAAGGGCCGCACCAGTTTGCATAAAAATCAATCAGGCATGGAGTACTGCCTTCATATTTCCACTCTTTACTTGTTTCGAAATTGAACACTTTATCTTTGAAAGTTTCTTTGGTAAGATGTTCTAACATATCTTTATTTTTTAATTGGTTTATATATTTACATTTCTCTATTTGTATATATCAACTACTATGCCAATCCATCATTTCTATAACTTCGAATGGTAATAAGCTAAATAGTTGTAATTTTGTCATTCTGTTTTGACAGAACCACCGTAAGGTTTTGTTATAATTAACAGCAATGACCCGTTAAAGTTGAGTTTATAAAATGAAAGAATATCTTACCCATCCTATATTTGGAATTATCGCAGACATAGCCAAGAAAGAAGGACTGGAAACCTATGTCATTGGAGGATATGTCAGAGACCTGCTACTAAGAAGGCAATCAAAAGACATTGACATTGTGACAGTCGGTAGCGGCATAGAGTTGGCACAGAAGGTTGCAAAAGCAATCGGGCCACGTGTCAGGGTAAGTATCTTTCGAAATTTCGGGACTGCCATGTTACGCTACGGAGACGATGAGATTGAATTCGTTGGTGCCCGTAAAGAATCATACATGCGAAATAGTCGAAATCCGATTGTTGAGAACGGCACCCTTGAGGATGATCAGAATAGAAGAGACTTTACGATTAACGCACTTGCCATTAGCCTCAATGAATCTGATTTCGGCACCTTGATCGATCCTTTTAACGGACTTACAGATATGGAGGAAGGTATAATCAGAACTCCTTTAGATCCGATTATCACCTTTTCTGATGATCCTTTGCGAATGATGCGGGCTATCCGTTTTGCAACCCAGCTCAAATTCGATATTTGGGATGAGACTTTTGAAGCGATCTGTGCCAATAAAGGAAGAATCAAAATCATCTCAAGAGAACGGATCATTGACGAGATGAATAAGATTATCATGTCATCCAAACCATCGATCGGATTCAAATTATTAGATCAATCCGGATTATTGGAGATTATATTTCCTGAATTATGTAGATTGAAAGGACGGGATGTTGTTCAGGGAATCGGACATAAAGACAACTTTTATCACACACTTGAGGTTCTTGACCGAATTACTTACTCTACGGATAATCTATGGCTTCGCTGGGCTGCTCTTTTACATGACATAGCAAAGCCAATGACCAAAAGATTCTCTTCCGAATCCGGATGGACTTTTCATTCACATAATTTCATGGGGGCAAAAATGATCCCCGGTATTTTTAGACAGTTGAAACTTCCGCTGAATGAAAAGATGAAATACGTTCAGAAACTGGTCGATTTACATATGCGCCCCATTGTACTTTCAGAAGAAGAAGTCACCGATTCGGCTGTCCGCCGCTTGCTCTTTGATGCCGGAGACGACATTGATGACTTAATGACACTATGCGAGGCTGATATTACTTCGAAGAACTCTGAAAAGGTTAACCGATATATGAATAACTTTCAGCTTGTACGTCAGAAGCTGAAAGAAATTGAAGAGAAAGACGCTATCAGGAATTTTCAGCCTCCCGTTGACGGTGATGTCATCATGAAAACGTTTAATCTGACTCCCGGGCGAGAAATCGGAATCATCAAGACCTATATCAAAGATTCAATTCTTGATGGCAAGATCAGAAATGATTTTAAAGAAGCATTCCAATTAATGCTTGAAAAGGGTAAAGAACTTGGATTAATTGCTGTATTATCGATCGAGGACTTTTAATTAATGTCAACTTTCTCATCCCTTTCGTGTCAGTACATTCATTCCGAATGATAAAAAACAGAAAGAGGTTTAGCCCTATTAACAGAAGGAGTCAATGAGCAAAACATTCGATTTGAACAAGCTCCTTTAAGTGTCAATTTCAGAGAGAAGATACAACATCCCTAAGAGCAATGCATTACTCAAGGATATAAAGTCAATTTTCTATATGACCGAATAATATCTCTAATCGCCAAAAGATATGATTCGGTCATATAGAATTGAAAGTCTCAGATTACCTCTACCAATCACTGACTTCTCTTTAATTCCAATACAACCGGCAGATGATCACTGAATCCGTTCGTGTATTTGAAACCATAAAAGGTCCGATGGGGACGAGAGCCTAAAAACCGGGTATCTTTCTCCAGAAGAAAAGGAAGTCTGACAATGTGTGCATGCGCAACGATCAATCCACAATCATGAAGACAAGCAGGAGTTACCAGTATTTGATCAAAGATCTGCCACATGCCATTGTGCTTCAATGTTCCCGTCTCTTCATTTCTCCATGAATAGGACAGATTTACCAGACGATCTGTCGTATCCCTTATTTCATCTTTCTTTCCAATGACGCATAGGCTCCGGTCTGTCGGTTCATCATTAAAATCACCCATAAGTACAATCTTTGCAAAGAAGCTATGGGCACGAATCATTCGAATCTTATTCAGGAGGAGCTTTGCAATTGCAACTCTTTGCCTTTCGGCTTCCTGAAGACGAATCCGTGATGGCCAGTGATTTACAAAGAGATGAATTGTATCCGAACCATTTGCCACTCCCTCAACATAGAGAATCTCGCGTGCATGGGCAGATGTTTCCATCGGAATATAATCATATTGTATTGGCCGGAATGACGACTTCCGGTAAAAAAGAGCGATATCAATTCCCCGTGGATCAGGCGAATCTTTATGAATGATTTCCAACCCGATTTTTTTCAATGGAGTATTGTAAGCCAGATTTTCAAGGACGTCAAGATTCTCCACCTCACTAAAACCAATAATATCAGGGGGAGCTCCTTCACCTATCCCCAGAATAGCTTTGTAAAGATTATTTCGTTTGGAGGCATAGCGTTTAGAGCTCCAATGTCGCCCCCCGGTCGGTATATATTCATCATCTCCTACTGATGCCGTATCATTTACCGAATCAAAATAATTTTCACAGTTATAAAAAGCGATCCTGAATAGCTGAGAAGAAGGCTGTTTTTCCTGTGCGCTTAAGAAGGTTGAACAAAGATAAGCAGCAAGAACAAGGAGATATCGTCCTTTTAGTTTCACGATTTCTCAGGGTTTCTTTCAATAAACTTTAATGCTACTAAATCAGGTCTTTTATCATGAAATCGTCTTACTCCTTTCGCACCTTCAGGCTTCAATTTTGCAATCTCCGCATTAACGATACTCTCTAAAAGAAAGAAGACAAAGCTCGTAATTTCGCCCCCCTACCCCCTTTAAAAGTCCACTCACACTTACTGTGACTCATCCAAATCTACTCACATCAGAGAAATCGATCGTGAAAGGAACTTTTATACATATCAATTCCAGATTTTCATTCTGATCTACATCCTATAATGGAAAAGGAATCGAGAAATTGAATTGGAAAATCTCCGCACCTCCATATCAGATGAAAATCGTCTTATTCTTCGGGATAAAGCAGATATTTTTTCCGAATATCCTTATAGCCGGCAAGCTCCTTCGCCCAGCTTTGGCGAATTGCCTTCTCACTCTTCCCCATTTTCATCAATTTAAGGACAGTGTCATTCCCCATCAACTTATTAAACCATTTCTCATCAAACGTAAAGTCCTTATTATTCTTAAGTTTTCGGTAACAATCAAGAATATAACTTAAAGTAAAATGTGGAGGTTTAACTGCACGCAGATCATGCCCGTAACATGTTATCCCTTTTTGAATCGGAGTCACAGCCTTGCCGGCTATACTCTGTGGTGTAAAGGAAAACTTACCCATTTTGGGGTCAGGAAAACCAATTACCTGAAATGGGAACTCGGTTCCGCGACCTATACTTGCATTTGTTGCTTCAAAAAGACAAAGTGACGGATAGAGTCTAATCGCCTGATCATTGGGCAGGTTCGGAGAAGGAGCAACCGAAGGACTATACCGGTCGGAATGCACATAATCGAGGACGGGAATGATCGTAAGGTTGCAATGAAGGTTATTTCCAAGCCACCCTTCTCCATCAATCATCTTTGCCAACTCTCCGATCGTACATCCATGCACCAATGCAATAGGATCCATTCCCACAAATGACTTGAAGTCATTTTGAAGAACCGGACCGTCAACATAATCGCCATTTGGATTGGGTCGATCAAGAATCAACAATGGTTTATGCTGTTCTGCACAAGCTTCCATTACCAGATGCAAAGTACTGATATAAGTATAAAAGCGACATCCTACATCCTGAATATCAAACACGACAACATCCAGGTCTTTTATCTGTTCTGGTGTAGGTTTTTCATTTTTACCATAAAGAGATACAATCGGGATACCGGTTTTGGGATCAATATCGTTCCCTATTTTCTCACCCGCTTCCTTTGCCCCTCTAAAGCCATGTTCCGGAGCAAATACTCTTACAATTTCAATCCCATGATTTTTAACAAACTCAACCAGATGAACATCTTCCACCATAGAAGTTTGATTTACAACTAATCCCACCCGTTTTCCCAGAAGCATCGGAATATAACAGTCTGGCTGTTCTGCTCCCACAATCGGGATATTCGCCTTTACAAAAGGGAATGCGGTAAAAAAGACCAATAGAAGAAGAATATATTTTTTCATTACGATTATAAGTTTGAGAGATACAAGTTTAGATCTTTTTTTCTGAACCAGATAAATATTTGCATATAATCTTGTGCTACCAGAGATAATTTCTACCACATGCTCCAACCAGAAGCAATGAATAAAAAGAATATGCAATGTTCATCAACTATGTTTGGAGCTGATCTTGACACACACATCTAAAATTACATTAAACACTGTATTGCAATCAATTACAACAGCACGATGCATATATGCTCTATAACATATTATCATAATAACCACAATTTAATTAACAAACATAGAATAAGAATCAATCTTCCAAATACTTAATTCATTCTTACCATAATATAACAAAAAAAGCACTCAATAATTTCACTTTCAGCTGTTGTTTATTAATGGTAAAGAGAACATTATTTGATTATTAATTATAACTTAGTAGTGTTCCATTAATAAACAAGTTACGAACCTTTTAAATTCTTTGAGTCATGGATGCAAAAATCACTTTCAACGAGCTGAGAAAGATCAAAGACAGTTTGCCTGACGGTTCAATCAGTAAAATAGCCAATGAATTGGGCCTGGAAGTTGAAACCGTCAGAAACTATTTTGGTGGAAAAAATTACGAACGTGGGAAAAGTATAGGAATCCACACCGAACCGGGCCCTGATGGAGGCATTGTCGAACTGGACGATGACACCATTCTAATGTTAGCACGTCACATTATCGAAGAACATCGCATTCATTTATAAATTCAGACGTAAAAGTCAATGTCCCGGGAGAGCAAAGTAATGTTGTCCCGGGATTTTTTATATACTGAAAACCAGTCATTCCGGGTGATTCAAGTAAAAAAACAGCACAAAAAAGCAACATTTTCTTTGGAGGGAAATTAAATTACCCTATATTTGCATCGCTTTTCACGAAAACAACAGACATGAGTCCCCGTGATTATGGAACAACGGGATAAAGAGAAAAGTGAAGGTTCGTAAAAGTTCTTTAAAAAAATACTTAGGGCGTTTAGCTCAGCTGGTTCAGAGCATCTGCCTTACAAGCAGAGGGTCGGCGGTTCGAATCCGTCAACGCCCACTAAGTAAAGAGAGTCTTTTTAACGCAAAAAACTCTTATTGCTCAAAATTCATATTGATTCAAAAAATTATCTATCGGGCGTTTAGCTCAGCTGGTTCAGAGCATCTGCCTTACAAGCAGAGGGTCGGCGGTTCGAATCCGTCAACGCCCACCAAG
>JAUZOB010000213.1 GCA_030706665.1 Bacteroidota bacterium | reverse complement strand
ACTCAAACGGAGTTTAAACAGGATCTGATTATCATTTCGATATAGGAACCACGACTGAACCACGTCTAAAGGACGAACGAAGTATGGTGTTGCTCCCTTGTTGTTTCGTAGATGCACCCTAGTTAGTACACCGCTGAGCAAATTTTCTTACGGACCTGTTTGCAAGCCTGACCATCCCGTGAGCATACTTATAGAATCAGAATCGAGCTTAAAATAAAGGCATACACCTGTCTGTCGGATTGTTATATCTTCAGCTACTCCCCTTTACATTTAAAGTTACACAATTGTTTTCTGTCTAATGTTATTTTTGACATTCAAAATACAAATGCAACTTTGGTCAATGCATTTATAATAATATATTTATGCCGCTGTTCCAAATTTGGGGATAATAAGCTAAAGCGGCCGGAACAAACAGATTTACACAACGATATAATTATACTTTAAAAGAAATGAGAACCCTTATCGAACTTTTTGAAACCAGTGTAGAAAAATTTCCTGACAATATCTTATTATGGGAGAAACCTGAAAATCAGTACATCGGGACAACCTATCGGGAAACAAGAGAGAAGGTTCTCAAATTTGGCGCAGGATTAATGGCTCTCGGTCTTCAGAAGGGAGATCGTGTAGGATTAATTTCAGAAGGAAGAAATGCATGGCTGATTGGCGAACTAGGAATTTTATATGCCGGTGGGGTAAATGTCCCACTATCCATTAAGCTCGATGCACAGTCCGAATTAAAATTCAGACTTGAACATTCGGGGGCTAAAATGATTATTACTTCAAGAAGTCAATCCGCTAAGATCGAAGAGATCAGAAAAGATTTGCCGGATCTGAAGTATGTTATCTACATTGACGGGAAAAACAATCCAGAGGTAAATGATTTCGATTTTCAGACCATCTTAAATCTGGGAGATAAGATCCTGAACGAAAAGCGTGAGGAATTCGAATCGATATGGAAAAACATACAACCCGATGATCTGGCCAATATTTCATATACATCAGGAACTACGGCTGATCCGAAGGGGATTGTACTGACACATCTCAACTATACGGCTAATGTAAAACAGGCAAACACCCTCATGGTTATATCGCCGGACTACCGGACTTTGGCAATACTACCATGGGATCATGCATTTGCACACACGGCCTGTCTTTATAGTTTCATTGTAAATGGAGCTTCGGTCGGATCTGTCAAGATCGGGAAAAACTCCATAGAGACCTTAAAGAATGTTCCTGAAAACATCAAAGAATTTAAACCGCATATTTTAATGAGTGTGCCTGCTCTTGCCAAAAACTTCAGAAAGAACATCGAGAACGGAATCCGCAAGAAAGGCCCTGCAACAGAGAAGCTCTTTCAGCAAGGGCTTAAAATAGCCTATCAATACAATGGGAATGGATGGAACAAAGGGAAAGGATGGAGAATAATTCTTAAACCACTGGTTGCATTCTACGACAAAATATTATTCAGCAAAGTAAGGGAAGCCTTTGGCGGAGAACTAAAATTCTTCATCGGAGGAGGGGCCTTGCTCGACATCGAGCTTCAACGATTCTTTTATGCAATAGGAGTCCCCATGTGCCAGGGTTACGGACTATCCGAAGCCTCTCCGGTGATTTCTTCCAACTCTTTACAAAATATCAAATTCGGCACTTCCGGACAAGTCGTGAAATACATGGACCTAAAGATCTGCGACGAAGATGGAAAAGAACTTCCTAAGGGGCAAAAAGGAGAGATCGTGATTCGGGGAGAGAATGTAATGCAGGGTTATTGGAAGAATCCCAAAGCTACAGAAGAAACAATCAAAGATGGCTGGCTTCACACCGGCGACATGGGTTATTTGGATGAAGACGACTTTTTATTGGTATTTGGCCGTTTTAAGAGTTTGCTGATTGGGAACGACGGCGAAAAATATAGTCCCGAAGGCATTGAAGAAGCATTGATTGACCAATCACCTCTAATCGATCAGGCCATGTTGTATAATAATCAGGATCCTTATACCGTCGGGCTGATTGTTCCCAACATCGCCGGATTAAATCGGGCATTAGAGAAGAATGGGATCAAACCGGGGACCGAAGAAGGCATCCTTGCCGGACTTCAGTTGATCGATGAGGAAATCAATGCATATCTGAAAGGTGGAAAATATGCAGGACAATTCCCGGAACGATGGCTTCCTTCGAATATTCTGATTTTACCGGAACCTTTTACAGAGGAGAATCATTTACTGAACTCAACGATGAAAATTGTACGAGGAAAGATCATCGAACATTACAAGGATAGTCTCAAATTCCTTTATTCTCCGGAAGCCCGGGATATCAAAAATGAACAGAATATTAAGAATTTAAATGCATGGCATAACCGATAAATCATAAAAAGCTGATTCTGAATAAGATCAGCTTTTTATTTGTTAACAAATTGCAAAGTCACATAAAACCATTTAAACTTTTTCTTACTTGTAAAGTCTTAAATAGAGAAAATCAAATTGATTATAGAAATGAAAAATCTTTTTAGTCTTTTAATACTAACCCTTCTTACTACAAATCTTTTTGCTCAGATTCCGGGCAATACAAAAGCATCCATTCCGGATCCCGCATCAAGTGGAGTTTTAAAAGGGAAGATTATCGATGCTTCGTCGAACCAGCCCATGGAGTATGCCAGCATTGCACTTTACTCAGCTAAAGATTCGGCTCTTATTTCCGGAGCCGTTACTGCTGTCGATGGAACATTCTCTGTAAAACCATTAAAATATGGGCAGTATTATGCAGTCATCAACTTTATTGGTTTCCAGAAGCAAACGATAAAGAATATCCAGATCTCCCCCAACAAAAAGTTATATGATATTGGCAATATCAGATTAAGCTCGGGTGGTCATTCTCTGCAAGAAGTTACAGTTACTGCAGCACAATCACAGGTTCAATATAAACTTGACAAGAAAGTAGTGAACGTCGGACAAGATATCAACTCAAGAAACGGGACCGCAATTGAAGCCTTACAGAATATTCCTTCAGTAAATGTCGACGTTGATGGAAATCTGACACTTCGCGGAAGTTCGAGTTTTACCGTTCTGATTGACGGGCGCCCCTCGGTACTGTCGGGGAGCGACGCTCTTAAACAAATTCCGGCAACCTCCATTGAGAACATTGAAGTTATCACAAATCCCTCGGCCAAGTATGATCCTTCAGGAGTTGCAGGGATCATCAATGTGATCCTAAAAAAGAATGTCAATCTGGGGCTTACCGGAATCGTTAATGCTTCCGTAGGAACCCGTGATAAATATCGTTCCGATGTATCCCTTAATTACAACAAAGGAAAATTCAACTATATTTTATCGATGAATTTCAGCGATATGAAACGCTACTCAACATTTGACAGTTACAGAGAAAGTACAATAACAAATCCGGCTCAGATCTTGACAAGCAACGGAACGCGAAACCCCAGATTTAAATCTAATACATTTCGGGGAGGGTTCGATTACAAGATGACTCAAAAGGATGTAATCTCTTTCCTTGCAGGGATAGGAAATTTCAATTTTCACCCGACATCAAATTCACTAGATTCGACTTATTTCAGTCCTGCATCTTATCAAAAGATTGCATCGAATTCTTCAAGCATGGATGGAAAGATGAACTTTTATAATCTCAATCTAAATTGGCAACATAAATTTGACGATAAAGGACATGAATTGAGTGCCCTTCTGTATTTTGCAAAAAGAGACGGAGACATATCAAACATTCAAAATGAGACTATTCTAAATCCGTCGGAAGTACCCGAAAATGTGACAAATCAAAATACCACCTCCGTTGAAAGTGTTCCTTCTAATGAATATCGCGTTAAGATAGATTACACACTTCCATTGGAAGGAGGTAAAAAATTCGAAGCCGGGATTCAATCTCAAATCAAAACAGAAGACGACAATTACACCTTCAATCAGCTCGATCAGGCAGGAAAACTACCTGTCGAAACACTGAACTCTTTGGCGAAATATACGGAAGACATACATGCAGTCTATGCAACATTTGAAGGGAAACTTAGCAAGATTCAATATCAACTCGGATTACGAGGCGAATACAATTACAGAAAAATCGCCCAGGCAGAGGCTTCCAAGACAACGACCATTGATCGTTTTGATTTATTCCCCACAATTCATTTATCGGAAGATATCACTCCTACAATTCAAACACTTGCAAGCTATACCAGACGAGTCCAAAGACCTGAGGACCATGACCTCAACCCTTTCCCTATGTATATGGACCCCAACAACATCAGACAAGGAAATCCTGCATTAAAACCCGAATTTGTTGACTCTTATGAACTTTCGGTTATTAAGAAAATGAAATCCTCTTTCATTTCTTTTGAAACCTACTACAGAGTCAATCATGACCTGATTACCAGAGTTATGACCCCAAAAGAGAACAGTAATATCTTCATCAATTCAATGGAGAACATGAATGAAAGTTATTCGTTGGGAGCAGAATTAATGGCTAGCATGGACCTGACCAAATGGCTGAAGTCAACCTTAACAGCAGACGTATTCAACTATAAACTCAAGGGAACCTTAATTAGTAATGCGGTAGATAAAAACAGCACCAATTACAACCTCCGCCTTAACATGAGTGCACAAGTGGAGAAGACTACCAAATTTCAGATAAACGGTTTTTATCGTGGGCCTTCAGTAACAGCTCAGGGTACGAGTAAAGAAATGTTTGGATTAGACATGGCTGTTCAAAAAGATCTCTTAAATCGCAGGCTATCTGCAGTACTTCAGGTACAAAATGTTCTGGGATCTATGAATCGAAGCTTTACTGCTACCGGGACAAACTTTATCAGCGAAAGCAACCATTACATGGAAAAGAGAACTTTGACTCTGACTATAAGTTATAAAATCAACAATTATAAACCGGAGAAGAAAAAGGCAGAAGAACCTTCTTTGGAAAATCAGTATATAAATTAATCTACTAAAGCGTATTGGCGGAATTAACGGTCAACTGAAAAGAAATTGATCAGTTACAGTTGCAGGATACAATGCATTTGAAATTCTGAATTCCGGAATATTGAATTACTCAATCCAAATTCCGCCAATGCACTTTATAACATACTCAAACAAATCCCCAATTATCAAAGAATGCCGAAATTGATCAAACCTCTGTTCTTAAAAAGTTAGAATAAAGAATATCCGAAAAGAATTCAGACCAGTATCATAAAAGCAACAAAACCATCCCTTCTATTTATTGAATACATTATTTTCTTTTCCTCCTCCCCGTAATAAAGCAGATCCTCCCTTCCAGATAATAAAGTAACACATCTGACTCGTTCTTCATATTATCCCAAACATACTGTAATCTGCTCCTTCCTTCTTTAAGAACTCTTAAGCAAAAAAGCATAAACTAGTTTCTCATTCATCAAACTGAGATGAGAATAGACATGCAAAAAAGAACTTTGCTATTTCATTTTCGTAGATTTCTTGTAATTCGTTACGAAGAAGAACCGGCATTCTTTAATGCATAACTACCTGAGAATTGCAAAAGGCCTGCTTATTGCATTCTATAAGATCTGAAGATTGAGTTTATTGCAGTCTGTACCGGATAATATTCAAACAAAGAGTTCAATCATGAAACGGCTGATTCTATTTTTCTCTATAATTACGACTACCTTATTTGCACAGAATCCGAGAACTTCGAATTCATACTCCTCTACCCCTCTTGCGGGAGGAACTATAAAAGGGAAAGTGATTGACGCATCCTCCAATCAACCGATGGAATACACCACTGTTGCATTATATTCTGCAAAAGATTCCACATTAGTAACAGGGATAATCTCTGCACCGGATGGAACTTTTACTATTTCTTCAGTGCGTGTGGGGCGCTACTACCTCATTCTGAATTTTATCGGATTCAAAAAGCGAATGATAAAAGACCTTCAGATTACACAGAATCAAAAGAGCATTGATTT
>JAUZOB010000212.1 GCA_030706665.1 Bacteroidota bacterium | reverse complement strand
TCCAAGACGGTATAAACAGGCGTGTTAGCCATCCTTTCTTTGGTCAGGCACTCAGGATAAGAAACCTGAAATTCCAATGCTTTACGGGTTGCATCTAACACAGAAGAGGTTGACCGGGTCTCACCGGAAACATCCGTAACCTGAACTTCTATTCGGAACTGATAAATCTCCTCCGGATCATCAATAAATGATTTATCCGATTTTAAAGGAAATGATAAAACAAACTTTCCTGTAGTATCCGTAACAAGTTCACCGGAAGCAATCCGCACAGAGGTGAAATTATATCTTTTCAAAGGACGCCATAAGGATTCCCGGACAATCTGATACCTGACTTTAGCCCCGGATATAGCTCCACCATGATAAGCATTGACAGTTCCATTAACAGAAACCGATTTATTCAGCACATATTGTTCTGAAGGATTCTTCAATTTAACCTCAAAGGATGGCTGCCGATAAGCTTCAACCTGAATTGAATGATAATCGGGTCCATTACGAATAGAAAAAGAACCATTCAGGATATTATCCGGAAGTCGGTAGGAACCGGAAAAAGAACCATATTTATTGGATATTACCTTTAAACTGTCAATCGCTCTTAAGTTGGCATCATAAAGCACAACTTGTGAAGTCCTTTGTACAATTGGTTCTCCTGATCCTTTAATCTGTTTCAACATGATCCCTTTGAAATAGATGGTTTGTCCCGGCTTGTATATAGCCCGATCCGTGAAAAAGAATGTCTTTTCCTGTGCTCTGTTTTCTGGTGCGACAAACCAGGGAACATAAATTTTTTCAGTCAAACTATGATCCGCCCCATTCATAAGCTCCAGAAAACATTGTACGCCTTTTCGTTTTATCACCAAAATTTTGCCGTTCTGATCAGACATCAACAATTCTCCCCGAACTTCCTGATATTTTTTCAAATCAAAATTCCATTCTTTATACCACACCTGAGCTTTTACTCCGGATAAAGCTTCTCCAGTCTGCCTATCAAAGACCACAACATTAACTCCTTGATCATTATATAGTTTTGTATACCCAATACCGCTAACCGTAATTGCACTCAACGCAACAGGCTTTTTCGATATACGCCCACTCGTTTCCGACGAGAAAACAAGATAATAGTGTCCCAACGGTAATCCTTTTAATGTCAGCTCTGTGGTATGCGTATTCAGATCACCGTCTTCAGGTAACTCAAATTGCTCTGTAAGTACCAATTGTCCTGAATTTCTCAACTTATATATAAGCTTCTCAACCTCAGCATTTCGATCTTTCTCATATCGGGCAAACTCTGAACTCACTTTATAAATCCGACAAGTCACATTTTTTATATTCTTAAATGAAACGTGTATCGGAAAGCTCTCTGTCGGTAAAATATTCGGTTCGGTCTTAACCGATAAATCCTTCTGCTCTAACCTCTTTAAACAATTGTATACCTCAGCGGCAGGTGAAGTCCCCACATACCGAGCTTCTATCTCTTTATAAATAGCATAGGCTTTCTTGTTATCCTTCTGATATACTTTAGTTTTCGGATCATTTGCATTAAAGGTATCTCCACGTTCTAAATAATAATGCGCCTTTGCTAACAGAATATCTCCTCCAACTTGCGATTTAACTGCTTTCCCATTCAAATAATCCAATGCATTCAAATAAAGGCTATCGCGTTTTGCACCGGTATATTGAGAGTAAACGAATTCGATCCGGTCCAGTTCCGTTTTCAGAAATGCATCCTCATATCCCTTATCTGATAGATGCGCTCCCAATTTCTGATAAATTCGCAAACACCATTTTATCCTATTCTCCAATTGCGAATTCTCGACATTGAAATTTCTAAACTGATCAAAAGGCATAAACAATGTAGAATCATCCACATCCGACAAGGGTTCGGGTTTCGTACTAAAAGAGTGCGTTTCTTTAAAATATTGAAGAGCTTCCTGAGCCAATGCATCTAAAACGGTCGGCCGATACAAAATAGTTTTTACCGGAGACTCAATCAAAACAGGATATTGTTGTACTTTGAGATTTGCCAATAAGGAAACATTCTCAATTGATAAACGGTAGTGTTCTTCGATGGCATTCTCAAACTTGCGGGCATCCCAACTTTCCAATGCCCCGGATTCTCCTCCTTCAACAACGGTACGCTCATAAATTTCCCATTGATTCTGATCCAGATATGTTTTATACATATTTGCCAGATAGGAATGTAAGAAAGCTTTTTCAATCTCAGTAGCATCTTTCAGTTCTGATTCAAACCGATGGATGAATACTGGGATTGCATCTTCTTCAATTTCTTTTGAAGCGTTGAAAAGGACAAGCAGTGCTTTTATCTTTTGTTCCGAATTCCCTTCCGATTTTGCTTTATCATATATCTTATTGACTTCAGCAATAACCGACTGAGGTCGGGAAGCAGCTTTCAATGAATCAACTTTAGTCCATAGGGATTTATAATCTTTTTTCACCTGAGCATATGCGGAGCGGCACAAGCAGGTAGAAAAAACAATCATGCATATAGCGAATATGATATGTTTCTTCTTCATGGTTTCAATATTTTTAGTGGACTTTCAAATCCAATACCAAATATAACAATAATTCTTTTTTTATATAATGATGCAAATCATGACAAAAGGTGACAATCGACACTAAAATAAAAATCCCTTTCACTTACCAGATTAGCGGAGATTTATTGATCAGATTCTCAACAAAACCTTAATTTTGCATCAACCAAAACAAAAAGAACATGATCATTTCCATGACAGGCTTTGGGAAAGCCGAATGTGAGATCAGCAATAAAAAGATCTCTATTGAGGTAAAATCTCTGAATAGCAAGCAACTGGACATCAACACCAGAATCCCTTCAACCTATAAAGAAAAAGATATAGAGATTCGAAGGAAAATTGGAGACTCCCTGCAAAGAGGGAAAGTTGACTTCTCCATCTATTATGAAAATCTTGGTCTTGAGGCAAATGCAAAAATAAACGAACCTATCGTCACCAGTTATTTCAATCAGATTAATACAATCAGCCAGAAATTGAATCTTCCCGTCAACGAATCGGTCATGCAGGTCATCATGCGCCTTCCCGATGCCGTTAAGGTAGAACATGAAGAGCTGGACGAAAATGAATGGAAACTCATTCTGAGCACAATCTGTGATGCGTTACAGCATTTGGTTGCATTCAGGAAACAGGAAGGTGTGGCCCTTGAAAAAGATATCATTTCCCACATTGAAAAAATACTTGAATTATTGACACTGGTCCCACCTTTCGAAGGAGAACGCATCGAAAAGATACGCGAAAGAATTCAGGATAACCTCAACGATCTCAAGCTAAACGGCACCGTCGATCACAACCGTTTTGAACAGGAGCTAATATTCTATCTTGAGAAACTTGATATTAATGAAGAAAAAGTCCGACTAAAGAATCATTGTGATTATTTTCTACAAACAATGAAAGAAGAAGCATCCGGACGAAAACTCAGTTTTATTGCACAGGAAATCGGGCGTGAAGTAAACACACTCGGATCAAAAGCAAATCATTCTGAAATACAAAAAATCGTAGTTCAGATGAAAGATGAACTGGAAAAAATCAAAGAACAGGTCCTGAACGTATTGTAAGAAAGCACACATATTATGAACAACGGAAAGTTATTCATCTTTTCTGCCCCTTCGGGGTCCGGAAAGACTACGATAGTACGTCACCTGCTACAACACAATAAAAACCTTGAATTTTCAATCTCTGCAACCAGTCGCGCTCCCAGAGGTACCGAGGTTCATGGACATGATTACTATTTTCTCTCGGCAGAAGAATTTCGTACCCGAATAGCCAATGATGAATTTCTGGAATGGGAAGAAGTTTATGAAGGTTGTTTTTATGGAACCCTGAAAAGCGAAGTCGACAGAATTACCTCCAAAGGTCATCATATCGTATTTGATGTAGACGTTGTAGGTGGAACAAACATAAAGAAGTTTTACGGGAATCGTGCCCTGGCAATTTTTATTCAGCCACCCTCCATTCAGGAATTGGAAAACCGTTTAAAACTCAGGTCAACCGATTCGGAAGAAGTCATTGCCAAGCGAGTTGCCAAAGCAGAATATGAACTCACTTTTGCTGACAAATTTGACAAGGTAATCATCAACGACAAACTCGAAGATGCCCTAAAAGAAGCAGAAGAAACAATTAATGCATTTATTGCACAAGAATAACAATCTATTAAAACAATCTTTCATGAAAACCGGACTCTATTTCGGCTCATTTAATCCTATTCACAATGGCCATCTGGCTATTGCCGATTACATGATAAAATCAGCCGGAATAGATGAAATCTGGTTTGTCGTCAGTCCCCTTAATCCTTTGAAGGATAAGGAAATTCTTATTTCCGAAAACGAACGGTTGGAATTAACCCGTTTAGCCATTCTCGACAAGCCGCACTTCAGAATCTGCGACATTGAATTCAGACTTCCTCGTCCCTCTTATACAATTGACACCCTTAAAAAGCTAAAAGCAGAGAATCCTAACCGCGATTTTGTATTAATAATCGGTACTGACAATCTGATATGTTTTCATCATTGGAAAGATTATCAAAGACTACTAAAAGAATATGAGATTGTGGTTTATCCCCGACCGGGATATGATGAATATCCTGAATATTCGGTCCGTATTGTTAATGCCCCTCAAATGGACATCTCCTCAACAGATATAAGGCAACGAATCGCCGACAATCGCGATTTCAGCCAATTACTTCCAGCTCAGGTTTGGGAATATATCCAAAAAAATAAGTTGTACCGATAGTTCCCTTGAAGGAGAATCCCTTCATCAGGTTATTCCATGTCCCTTAAGTCAAGATCTCTTAGAGGTCTGATGTACTTTTCACTGTAGTAATTTACCAGGATATATTTACTGACTTTGCTGTAATATAACACCCGGGCTAATCACCCCAAAGTCAGTAAAATTACCTATACACAGAATTCAAGAAGTTAATTTCCCACAGATAAAAGAAAGTCTTTATGGTTCAGCTATCAACGAACGGATTTCATCGGCCCAGATTTGATAGCCTTTTTCCGTTGGATGGCATAAATCACCGGCAATTTCTCTTGACAAAGTTCCATCGGGAGAAAGCATTTTGGGTCCGATATTTACAAAATCGATTTTATTTTCCTTTGCAAAGGCTTCAAGCTGTCGGTTTATTTCGTTGATCAGAATTCGACGAGGATGGGTTGGACTTTCTTCACGAGGAAAGATTGCCATCAGAATAATTCTTGCACCGGGGACTTTAGAACGGACACGCATACAGATGGCACGAATACCCTCAACAATTTCGGGGGCAGTATTCATCCGGGCATTCGGGGTTTCACTGGTATTGTTGGTTCCAATGTTGATAATAACAGTACGTGGATGAAGTCCATCTAATTCACCCCGATCAAGCCGCCAGAGCACATTTTGCACACGGTCCCATCCGAATCCGAGATTCAAAACCCGATAATTATTAAAGACTGATGCCCAGGCATTGGGACCATTCGGTTTCCGAGGTTTCCCATCAGCATATTTCAATCTCGGTTCCCCTCCCCAGAAGTGGGTGATGGAATTACCAATCAAGACGATCTCCGGATTGATCGAATCTTTGACATTCAACACTTCTGCATGGCGTGCCCACCAGTCGTAGCTATCTTCTTCCAGTTTGGACACCGGAACCAGGGCTGTATTGGCCGGAATATCTCTATCCAATGATTTGTCTCCCATAAGTTCGGAAAGCAGCGGCTCCATAGCCTGCGCCCAGGCTTTAGCCCCGGCAGGTGTCGGATGCAGCCAATCGCCCAACATATCATGATTGATCGATCCATCCATATTGAGAAATACATGATTCACATCGCAATAGAAAACATGTTTCCCGTCAGCGAGTTTAGATACAATATCTGAAGCTCGTTCAAGAATAACACGATGTGATGTAGGATTCGGTCCTCC
>JAUZOB010000211.1 GCA_030706665.1 Bacteroidota bacterium | reverse complement strand
CTAATTACCTTCCCCAATAGAGCATTAATATCTTCATCAAAGAAGTATTAGGAGCATCATAAATACAAAGGGAAAGTTCTCAAAAGAACTTCCCCTTTGTATTTATATGGATTAGGTTAATTTACAAAGTAAACTTCAATCCGAAATTCAGACCGATTTTTCCATAAGGAGAAGTAGTCTTTAGAGCTTTTGAAGGATCAGTCAGATCAGCTCCTTCCAGTCGATCGTAATATTTTACTTTCACAGCCTTTCCAGTTAGTGCTGTATAGTTTGCCAACATATCATTGCCGTTTACTGTAAATTTGGTAATATCATGTTCACTACGAAGAATTTTCAGGTGTACTCCTTCAATTTCAGTAAAGAACGCAACTTTGGAAGCAATCTTCACATCAACACCAAGCGCTCCTTTGTAACCCATGGATGGATCTCCTTTTATATCCTGACGAATAAACATCAACTTAGTCGGATCGGTAGCATTGGTTACTTCAACATAACTCTTCCCGACAAATGGGAAAACAAACCCTACTTTGGTATAAACATTAAACCTATCGCCACCTGAAGCCATTACAAAATTCGGAGAAGCCTGAATATGACGAGTAAATGCTTTAGCAGAAATGACAGCAACCGAAGGAATATTATAATCCATCACGGTAACTTTGTCCCCCATCATATAAGTAAAATCCAGTTCAAATCCCATATGAGGATTCAACATATAACCACCTGAAATACCCAACGGAATTCCCTGACCTAACGATGCGAAGATATTTTCTTTCGATGTTGCATTCGCAATCCCTTGATTTAAATCAACCAGATAACCATCTTTTGAAGCTCCTATGCCATAACCACCTCTGAACTTAACGTATACACTGCTTTGAGCAGATGCTGATCCCAGAAGGGTAACGAATAAAGAGATAACCAACAATACTTTTTTCATTTGCTCTTCTATTTAAAATTTTTGACGAAGATAGATAAACATAGCATTCAAAAACAGAACTGATTTGAATATCAAAACTTTAGAATAATAAGATTAAATATTCAAATCATTAAGTTCAAACATAAGTACATGCTTTTCAACAAAATAAAACATAGGAAACAGAAGGGGAAGAGCTAAAAAAAGCGGATTTAAGTCAGAATAAAATTGTTAACAATTAATAACAGATCATCTAGTTGTAAATAATGAGACCGTAACATCAGTGTTCATTTAGTAAAAAAGGGTAGCTCGACTCTTGGAGATACCCTTTTACTCTATTTTAATACACGTTAAGCGATGTGTCTTTTCACTATTCCTATTCGCAAACGTCTTGATTAAATCAACCCCCGGTCCGTTCAAAATACCTATTCAACACTGAGGACCAACCGAAATCCAAGTCCAGTGCCCCGAAAGTCCGGTATGCGGCTGAAACGAAATGATGCCCGACAATATTGTTCATTATAATACCAACCTCCCCCACGACATACCCGAAAAGAACCAGATGCAGGTCCAAGAGGGTTAATTTGGGTACTACTGTCATAATCGCCATACCAATCATTGCACCATTCCCATACGTTACCAAAAATATCATGCAATCCTAATACATTCGGGTTTTTTGTACCTATCGGATGTGTCATGTTGTCCGAGTTAGCTCCATACCAGGCAAAGTCCTTCAAATTGCTTTCGGTATCGGAAGATTCCTTATCACTTCTCCTGGCACCTCCGCCTGCAGCATATTCCCACTCGGCTTCAGTGGGTAAACGGTAATCCTTGCCCGTAAGTTGATTCAGCTTTCGGATAAATTCCAGAACATCGTTCCAACTTACTGACTCCACCGGCAAATCGTCTCCTTTAAATGCACTGGGATCATTCCCCATCACAGCTTTCCATAAAGACTGAGCCACCTCAGTCTTCCCCATATAGAAATCACTTACCGTTACACTATGTACCGGCTTTTCATCATTATCCCCCTCGTTGCTGCCCATCATAAAAGTACCACCTTCAATAGCTACCATGTCAAAATTGACGCTATTGACAGTTTCTGTAAAAGTTTTCAATTCAAAACTCATGGTAAATGAATTAAAATTTCACACTTCGTATCCTCTTAATATTCTATACAATTATACTAACAAAAACAGCAAATTATCCACATCATCATTTTAAAAAGAAGGACAAATAATCTCGCCAATTCCTTTGTATATAATCTTAAACAAACCATAACCCAAAGAAGTTGAAAGCATTTTGCAATAATGAAGAATCCAGACAAGAGTATTATATTTCTTTTGTCTTTCAATAAAGGTAGTTAACAGATGCACTTTTTTAATTTAAAGAACTAAGAATCTCCGTAATAGATAGTTCCGCACGACAGATCACTTCATCGCTGGCGCCATAATACATTTTAATAATATCGCCTTCGACAAGATGGCCGTTGGTAAAGACTACATTTCCAAAGAAACCTGTTTGTTCATAATCAGCAATTGGCTCCATAATAGGAACTTCACTACGTGCTAAAACCTTTGACGGATCGTTGAGATCAAGCAATAATGCTCCTAAGCAATAACGATGCTCTTCCGTTGCACCATGATAAATCTCTAACCAACCCTTTTCTGTTTTAATCGGAGATGCTCCGGCCCCCAAACGAACCGAATCGAATTTACCGGCACGCGTAGTCGCAATACACTTATGATTTCCCCAGTGAATCCGATCCAATGATTCTGCCAGCCAAATATAATTTCCACCTAACAGAGGACTGCTTGGCCGATGAAAGGCATAATATCTCCCGTTAACCTTTTCCTCAAACAACGCACAGTCCTTATTGTGTGGAGGGAAAATCATTCCGTGATGAATGAATGTCATCCAATCCGTAGTCTGCATCATTCCAACCCCGACAGCCACCGGTGAAACCTCGGTAAACGTCAGGAAATATCCATCATTCATTTTTGCTATCCGGCAATCCTCAATACCAAAAGTCTCTAGCTCTCCCTTCCCAAATATTGGCGGATAGTTTTTATCTTCATAAAAATTCGCGCCATCATCACTACATACCAAGCGAAGATACGAGAGCGTTGTCAGATAATTTTTCCCATTATAACCTATCACTCGAGGGTCACTTGTGTCCAATTGCGGATCATCCTTTTCAAAATTAAAAACAACAATCTTCCCCGCTTCATTATAGATCGGAAAGCTAATCAATCCGTTCTTTTGAATTGGTCGTTCAGCCACACGAATCAATAACCATATTTTACCCTTATATCGAAATACGCCGGGATTAAGCAAACAAGCAATCTCCATTCCTTCGATACAGGGCTTAAGACTTTGTGGCCTCAGTATAGGATTATTTGTATCTCTTTTTGCAATATCCATAGATCAATCAATAATAAACAACAATTGGTATTAATCAGGAACACACAGCTTATTCCTATATGAAATACTCAGTCTATTCAAAAAAGTTATAGTTCGCCATGAAGTTGTCAACTTCAGTTACTCATTATAAAACGTAACATTTTTATTCCCATACTACAAAACCATTTATTCACTATTAAAATCATATTTTTTGTATTTTTATCGTCAATATTCAATAAAGAAGCTGAATAAAAAGGGAAGGTTCTTTGATTTGCATTATCAAGAACATTTCAGTTATACCAACAACAAATTTCAACTGACATAAATGAATTTAATTTATTTTTCACTTTCATAAAAACAACAAAAATGAGTCGATGTAGAATCATGGCGGTGTCCATGCTTTTGTTCCTGTCATCATTAGGTGTATTTGCTCAAAATGCAAAAGATGGTAATTATACTGTCAAGAAGATTAAAGTATATTCAACCACTGCAAAAGCACTACCTTCTTTCATTCCCTTAGAAATTGGAGAAATTAAACCGACCGGATGGTTAAAAGATTGGGCAAATGATGCTGCCCATGGGATCACCGGACATTTGGACGAATATATAGATGTTTTCAAACATGGATGGAAAGGCTATGGTTTTCAAGCAAGAGGAGTAAATGAAGATGGAACGGGCTGGCCACTCGAACAATGTAGTTACTGGTTGGACGGAGCCGTTAAATTAGGATACATCTTACATGACACTACTCTGATCCGAAAAACATCTTCTCGTTTGGACCTTGTAGTAAACGGTGTTTTAAAAAATGGTGAATCATTTATCTACTGGAAACCACAATCAGTTGTAAATGACTGGTTCAACAATTGGGGACACGGACTGATGGGACGTGCATTAGTTTCTTATTACCAGGCAACACATGATCCCAAAATCATGCAGGCCCTACAGAAAGTATATCAAACATTCCCGGTAAGAGTATCGCGCGATTCAACAGAATGCATGCAACGCGGTGCCACCAATATTGATGCAATGGTTGAAACTTATCTCATGAGCGGAGATAAAACAATTCTCGATAAAATTATCGCATATAGTAAAAACAATAGCGTTATTGACGAAGAGACCAGATGGAATAATAAAAGAGTAATTGATCCGAGCTTTCACCATGGGGTTACCTTTTATGAAACATCAAGAGTTCCGGCAATGATGTATTCCTGGACCGGAAATAGTAAAGAGCTTAATGCGTCTAAAAAGGTTTTGGCTTGGGGCGAAGAAAAACATTTACTTCCGGTGGGAGTTTGTTCTTCACAAGAATTCTTATCCGGAATCGGATCTTTCAGAAATATTGAAACTTGTGACGTTCCAACCTCTATGTGGACATTTTTATGGATGATGCGTCAAACCGGAGAACGGAATTGGGGGGATAAAATTGAAAAAATATTCTTCAATGCAGGTCCTGCCCCTCTGGCACGTGATTTTAAAACAATGTGTTATTATCAATCGCTCAACAGATTTAGCAATAAACTCCCTGAAGAAGCAATTATTCCAGGCAAGGATGACTTGAAATTTACGGATCATGGACATGAAGTTTTATGTTGTGTAGGGAATTGCAACAATACTATTCCAGACTACATCAGCAGCATGTGGATGGCAACCATGGATAACGGACTGGCAGCCACTCTTTATGGCCCTTGCAAAGTAGCCCAACAAATCAAAAATGAAAAAGTAACCATCAATTGCAATACGACTTATCCTTTTGATGATAAAATCAATATGACCTTTAGCATGTCAAGAGCAGTCAATATGCCTATTTACCTGCGTATTCCGGCATGGTGCAACCATCCGTCCATCAAGGTAAACGGGAAAGAAGTAGCGATTAAGACAGAAAAGGGATTCGTAAAAATTGCCCGCACCTGGAAACCCAATGACAAGATACAACTTCACTTCCCCATGACAGTTCAAGTTCAACAGGGGAAAGAAACATCTTATCCTCAAACAGATTATTTCGTCAAAGGTGGTTATAAAGATGCGGTAGATACAAACATTCACAATCCATACGAATGTGTAACTTACGGTCCGCTACTGTTTTCATTGCCTATTCTTGATATAGATCCGAACCAGGAGGTAGCAAATGCAAAATTCAATTATGCTTTGGATGTTGATTCTAAAAACCTATCCAAACAAGTTACTGTCATCAAAAAATCAATGGAAGGAAAATGGACATGGCAGTTAGATGCTCCAATCCAATTAAAAGTAAAAGCAAAACTATTTAATTGGAATCCGACTCAACTACAACCATTGCCCGGAACACCCGTTAAAAATGGGGATGAAGCTACCATTGATTTAGTTCCTTACGGATGTACAAAATTTAGAGTAACCATGTTCCCTGTAACCGAAAAATCATGGAACTCATTTAGCAATGCAAAATAGAAGGTTCTGCTGTCTCGTTTTAAGAGCAGAAAAGATCTCACTAAAACTATTAATACAGAAACCTATCTGTATTTGACAAATAAAAACGAAGCCTCGATCTTATCTTCTAAGAACGAGGCTTCGTTTTTTTTAAAATCCTACATTCCTATTTACATGTCATAAACCCTTTAATTCCGTCTTAACATTCACTTTTTTTGTATTTTTAATCAAAAAAAACATAATG